>CAMTMX010000007.1 GCA_947073495.1 uncultured Porphyromonadaceae bacterium | reverse complement strand
GAAAAATTTTTCAGTCAGTTTCCTGACGGTATGTAGATCGTTTTTTATCATTTTGTCTGTCATAAGAGGTGAGAGTTTATGATTTGGAGAAGAGATCCCTAAGTTTTTTCCGTCCCCTTGAAAGAAGCACCCTTACATTGTCTTCGGAGAGTCCGGTAGCCTCCTTTATCTCGACGGTGGAAAGACCCGCCATAGTGCTCAGGGTGATCACCTTTCTTTGGTTGTCGGGCAATTCACGAAGCAGGCGTGCCATTTGTCTGACATTGTCGCGTGCTTCAGTGATGTTTGCCGGCGACGCACCTGAATCCGGGATGTCGGGAGGATCGTCGCCGTATGGAGAGAACGAATTGCGTGACCTGTTTAGCATGGTGAGGGCTATATTCTTTACAGTCACAGTAGCGTATGCTCCAATGTTGTCTATCTTTCCGAGACGTTCCCGGTTTTCCCAAAGGCGGGTGAATGCTTCCTGGATACAATCTTGCGCATCGCTCTCATCCCTGAGGATAGTGAGCGCGTAGGCGTAGAGTGATTTATGGAGCGGCATCACGCAATTTTTGAACCGGATCTCGTTCATCAGTTAGATAAATCTCTTTTTTCTTGCATTTTACAGTAAAACGTGTTACAGTGTATAATGTCAAGAGATTGTTGGAAGGCGATCACGTCGCCTTGTTTCTATAATAATGACTATAAAGCTACAGGAATGTTACATCACAAACGATAATTAATGTAAAATTTTGTCAATTACCTGTAATTGAAATTACAAAAAAAGACGGGATAAGAAGAGTGCTATAGTCTCTTCTATCCCGTCATATTTAATTGGATTATTCTATTTCTTCCATTTTCCGATTATAACATAATTGTTGTCATCAGGGTTTATGCTTTCCTTGAGGGTATTCATCAATTCTATTACAGGTTTGTCGACGGCTTCATGTTCTTTAGGAGCTTTATCTATCATGTCTAAAAGTACCCCCGGATCAAAAGTCATTGAGAAGAACTCGGATGAAGATTGTTGCAGCCAGTTGTCTTCTATCACAATCGGACCGAATTTGTCAAGCATCAGATTGGCGAAATTGCCGCGCAATGATTTACGGTCAACAATAAATGGAGTTATCGACGGAATGACATACGACATTTCTCCCGCCGGCTCCGGTTTGTCAAAAAGCACTACTGCGAAAAATGAAGGAGTGGAAAGATATTCATGCATAGGTATTTTATCAGGCTTTCTGCCTAATGAGGTGGTAAAGACCGGATGTAGATCGTTTTCATGATAGACATACAGCGAGTCTGCGCGTGGAGCCAAGTAGAACATGCTGTAGTCAAACCCGGTTGCTCCGGCAGAGTTCCCTGCAAAGATTTCATTTGAAAAATCTCTTTCGGTGGCAATCCATGGTTTGGAGACTGCCGTCTTGACATTTCCTTTTAAATCCTGAGTCCAGATATTTGAAAGATCTTCGGAATCTTTGAAAGGCATAGCTGCCACAGTGATGCATTCGTTTTTGGTATCCACATTGATTCTTCCTTTTTCAAGAGTGTGAGCCAAAGGGATGTTTCCGATGAAAGTTCCGTCAGCGGCATTATATGTAAACAATTCTGTCGCGCTATATTGAGCCAGATATATGCGTCCAGCTTCTTCATCTACATATATGTCATAGGGGGCTATGGTATATTCTCCCGGACCTTGACCTTTATTGCCTATCTTGCCAAGATATTTTCCGGTATGATCAAACTGTCTTACCACCCCTTCTGAATATATGATTATCCGTTTTTCTGTCACCCAGGTCATACCCTGTCCTGTCAGAGCTTCATCATTGTTGTCAAGTTTTATCAATTTGATGTCATCCGCGATGTCTGATAGCTTAAGAAGAATCGTCTCATCGGCAAGATTGATATCCGCTACAATCAAAGTGTCGTTCCCCAATGCTACTTTTTCAGCTACCACAGGACATTTGTTAAGAGATTCCACCGCTCCAACGTCTGTTTTATTTTTATCAGACCCGCATGAACCGGTTAATCCTCCCGCAATTCCGAAAAAGATTGCTGTCCGTAAAATTGAAGAGTAATGCTTTTTCATAATCAGATTGTTTAAAAATGGATATTGGTAATTTAAGTTTCTCAAGTTCACTTAAGGTTTGGATGTTATGGTGTTAAAGTGTTATGTTAATACATAATATCTAAGGAAGAAAGATATATCTACAATTGGAGATTAACCTCATAACCTTCAACTTTCGCTTGCGAAAGTTGACTTATTAAAATAAGTGTCTTGCGCGAAATTAATAAAAATATTCTTCAGAAAAAAATAAAACCGGAGAAAGCCGTATGTTATATTTACGACTTTCCCGGTCTCATATTTTTTAGAGGAGGTTTCTGTCAGTTTTGTTATGCACGCTCGATTATTTCAGATTGCAACCTGCGGGAGGAGTGATGTGGTCTTTATGGCAGCGGTCTATGATATGGTTGATCCGGTCTTGAGTGGCGGGGTGTGATGAAAACATCTGAGCCATTCCGTTTGTCTGAGCTCCGGCTTCCATTGATTCAAGCTTTGAGAATGCCATAGCCATCGCCCATGGATTTTTACCGTTTGCCTTCAAGAAATCGTAGCCGTAGTCATCGGCGTTGCTTTCCTGTGAACGGGAATATTTCGCGCTCACAAGCGATGACCCGAGTTGGGCGAGTTGAGATTGAGTCAGGGCGGCAGCCGTTGAGCTTGTAGATGCTATACCGTCGAGAATAGCAGAGTTGAGCAAAGCTTGTTTAAATGCGTTTTTTGTATCTTTATGAGCCACGTGACCGATTTCATGACCGATAACACCGAGCACTTCATCGTCGGTCATGCGGTCCATAAGACCAGAATATACTCTCACGCTCCCGTCGGCACATGCAAACGCGTTGACGTCGTTTGTAAGGTAGACCTTGAAATTGAGAGGAACGCCATCAACCGAATTAAGACCTTTGGTAAGTTTGGCAAGACGCTGGGAGTAGGGGTTAGATGCGGGCGCCACGTTGTTCTGCTGGTCGGAATATTTTATGTATTCATGTACATAACTTTGAATCTGTGAATCCGACACTGTGGCTGCCTGGATCGCTTTTGAGGCGCCGCTCATCAGCGACCCCATGTTTAATCCTGAGGATGAACATCCGGAGAATAATAAACCTACAGACGCTGCCGAGGTGAGTATAAGAGCACGTATCCGTCTTCTTATCCCGATATGTTTTATCCCTTTCATAATTTCTTAAATTTCATAATTCAGATAAATTAATAATCCATCTTTATTCCACGGCATCATTCCATAACCTATCCATATTTATTTAAAAACGTCTGAACCTCTTCAAGTGTTGTGTATTGATCTTGCAATCTTACGAATAAATGAATTTAGAGCGCTCACCCATATTGGACTCTCTTCCCGCTTGTTGTTCGTAAATCCTAAACGAGATGAATTTTTACATTCACTTATCGCAATTTTTCTTCCCAGATTTATTGTAACTTTTTTACAAGAAAGATATCTGATAGCGGGATTTTAGGCTGTAGTGGCGTGTTAGGTCGGTATTGACGGAAGTGACAGTACTTCAAGTTGTTATGTAAATAGTCAAAGGTGGCGTAACAGCCTGTATATAACCGCAGTAAGGGTCATATGTGATGTCGTTTCGCATTCCCTCTCACGTCTGTACAGAAAAATTTGTATCTTTTCTCTAAAGAAAAAACATTTATTAATTTTACCATCGTAAAAATCTCGCCTTTTTCATGTAAATTTGCATATAAATTAAAGTATGGATATGGAAAGGTATATATTTCGGCGGGCTGTGGCTACTGATCTCCCGGTGATAGAGAAAATATTGAAGGATGCTGTTGCCCGGATGCTGGCGGAAGGGAAGCAGCAATGGAATGAGAGTTACCCGACGGCTGTTCATGTGCTTGCTGACATGGCGAGGGATGTGGCTTTTGTTTTGGAGTTGCAGGGCGAAGTCGTGGCTTACGGTGCGGTTGTACTTGATGGTGAGCCGGCATATAATGATTTGGCAGGGGATTGGCTGTCAGATCAGGAATATGTGGTTGTTCATCGGGTGGCGGTGTCTCAGAATGCGCAGGGGAGAGGTGTCGGTGCAAGATTTTTGAAAGCTGTTGAGTTTTATGCTGCTGGAAAGGGTATCGGCAGTTTCAGGATAGATACTAATTTCGATAATTTCGCAATGCTTGCACTTCTGGAAAAATGCGGGTTTGCGTATTGCGGGGAAGTGATGTATGAAAGGGGATCGCGCAAGGCATTTGAGAAATTGATTTGAAAGAGATGATTAATAACGACTCTATATTCCGCTCACACTATAAGGTAATCATATGCACTTTTATTTTTCAAAGGTATTTATCAACGATTTGCATACAACTGAATTAGGTGTTGAACGGATTAGACGCAACCTTTCTTTGGATGATTCTATAGATGTGGTTGATTTTTGCCGGAAGTTGATCCTTGATGAGTCTGCAATTTTTGAACGCAGGGGTAAAAATTGGTATGTCACATCCGGAGGGGTTATAATTACCATCAATGCAGGGAGTAATACAATCATAACGGCACATTGAGGGTTTATAAGCCAATCTATGTACATTTATTTTCCGTAGGTACTTAAAAATATTCAAGGCCATGAACCATTTAACAATACAGATGTTATAATATCAGAAAATCGTTTGCTTCACCTTGTAAAGATTTTGAAAGGTGTTCAGCGAAATTCGTTTCATGATGTTAGGTTAGTTATAAAAAACAGGAAAGCTGTCGATGTGAATCGGCAGCTTTTTTATCTGAATGAGGCAAAAGCTTCGCTTTTGAACGGGACAGCTCCGCGCGGGTGTTAAAATAAATACTGACTTACTTAAAATAAAAAATAAGTAAACGTGGGATTATATACCGGAAAATTCGTATTTTTGCAAAATAATGCATATTAATATGAAAAGGCCTGAAATTGTACAAAAGATATCGAAAGCTGTAAAAGCTTTAGCTCCTGATGCAATAAATATTTTGTATGGATCTGAAGCGCGTGGAGAGGCTCGAGAAGATTCTGATATAGACCTTCTAATTTTATTGCCTGATTCGTATGATGAGAAAAAATTTGTAAAATCCAAACTATCGATTTCAGGAATGCTGTATGAACTTTCACTTGCACTTAATGTGGAGATATCTCCTTTAATTTTGGCGCCTAAAGTATTCTATGCCAGAAAAACCCCGTTCACTCAAAATGTAATATCTGAAGGTATTGTATTATGAAGCAGACACTATCTCCCGATTCAAGACAAGAATTAATTCTTTATCGGTTAAATCGAGCTTCCGAAACATTAGAGGAAGCAGCTTACATAGCAAGAGGTAATTATTATAATGCTGCAGTCAATAGACTGTATTATGCATGCTATTATGCGTCATCTGCATTGATGTTGTCTAATCATGTTGAATCATCTACTCATGCGGGGATTAAGACAATGTTGGGTTTAAAATTCATAAAACCCGGTTTGATCCCTATGAAATATGGGAGAATATATCAGCAGCTGTTTGAGAACCGACAATCCGGGGATTATGAGGATTTCGTATACTGTGATAAAGAAATGTACGGGGAATTGGAACCATTGGCAATAGATTTTGTAAGCTACATGAAGGATTACATTTTAAAAGAGTAGGAAAGCTGTCGATGTGAATCGGCAGCTTTTTTATCTGAATGAGTCAAAAGCTTCGCTTTTGAACGGGACAGCTCCGCGCGGATTCTAAAAAAGATTAACTGATTTTTAGATAAAAATACTGACTTACTCATGATAAAAAATGACAAACGTGGGAATATATACCGGAAAATTCGTATTTTTGCATAAATTAATTCATCTTTCGCTTCGAAAGGTGAGGGTTAAGGGTTATAAGGTTAAAGGGTTAACCCTCAATTTGAAAAAGATAGCATTTCATTCGAAAAAAATTTTTTTCTAATATAACCTTTTAACTTTCAAATCTAAAATGAGGTTGCAAAACTTAATATTAAATCAAAAAATAATCTATCAGACATGAAACACTCTGAACTTACCGTTCCCCAACGACTTCAAGCGTTGCGCGATGAAATGAAGGCTCAAGGTCTTGACGCCTATATAATTCCCACCTCTGACCCCCACATGAGCGAATATCCGGCTTCCTGCTGGAAATATCGCAAATGGATTTCCGGTTTTACAGGATCTGCCGGAACTGTTGTAGTCACTGCTGACAAGGCAGGGTTGTGGACGGATTCCCGTTACTTCCTTCAGGCTGAGACACAACTTGCCGATACAGGTATAGACCTTTACCGCCTAATGCTCCCTGAAACACCGTCTATTTCCGATTTTCTTAAAACAGAATTGAAATCAGGCGATACTGTCGGATATAATGCGCTTACCTATAGCATCCTTGATGCCGAGGCTTTGGCTGCCGACATGGGAAAGAAAGGGATAAAGACTGATGGTAGCAAGGCAATACTTGACAAAGTGTGGAGCGACCGTCCATCTATTCCCGAGGGTAAAGCATTTGAAATGCCTCTAAAATTTGCCGGCAAGTCCACTCCGGAAAAAGTTGAGGAAATCAGAAAGATGATTGCCGATGTCGATGCCGAATACACTGTCCTTTCCGCACTTGATGAAGTTGCCTGGACTTTCAATCTTCGTGGCTCGGATGTGACCTATAATCCGGTTGCCGTCGGTTACTCGCTGATCGGGAAAGATCGTGTTGTCCTCTTCATGGACGATGTCAAGCTTCCTGATGACTTGAGAAAACGTCTCGAAGGAGAAGGCGTTGAAATCCGTCCCTACGATGCATTGGCTGAAACCCTGAAATCACTTCCGGAGAATAGCAAATTCCTCCTTGATATAGCTCATACTAATGCCGGTATCGCCGAATCTCTTCCTAAAGACGCCAAAATCATCTCCGGTATTTCTCCTGCAAACACGCTCAAGAGTATCAAGAATGAGACGGAATTGAAAGGTTTCAAGAGCGCTGTGTTGAAAGACGGCATCGCGATGACCAAATATTTCAAATGGCTTGAAGAGGCGATGGCAAAAGGGGAGAAGGTTACTGAGTTGAGCGGTGCAGGGAAGTTGAGATCCTATCGTGCGGAACAGCCTCTCTTCCTTGATGAAAGTTTTGCCCCTATCTCAAGCTACGGACCTCATGGAGCTGTGGTTCATTATTCCCCAACTCCGGAGACAGACGTGGAATTGCAACCGGATTCCCTCTATCTTATTGACTCCGGCGGTCAATATCTTGACGGCACTACCGACATCACCCGCACAATAGCGTTGCTGGCTGAACCGACAGAGCAGATGAAGTCTGATTTCACTGCCGCGCTGCGAGGCACAATCGGTATCGCCATGGCACGTTTCCCGAAAGGAATCCGTGGTTGCCTGCTCGACGCATACGCACGCCATGCCCTCTGGGATGCAGGCATCAATTATCTTCACGGCACATGTCATGGCATCGGTCACTGCCTAAATGTGCATGAAGGACCGCAGAGCATACGCATGGAGGAAAATCCGGTGAAGATAGAGACGGGAATGGTGATGAGCGACGAACCGGCAATGTATCGTGCCGGAGAATATGGTATCCGTACTGAAAATATGATTGTAGTGAAAGACGACATAAAAACTCAGTTCGGAGAATTCCTTGCCTTCGATACGATCACATTATGTTATATTGACACTCGTCTGGTCGACAAGTCGCAGATGACACCTAAAGAGATAGCGTGGCTCAATGATTATCAGGAAAATGTCTACGCAAGTCTTGTCCCCCATCTTTCTGAAGAGGAGAGCGCATGGCTTCGCAATAAGACCCTTCCGATATAATTGGGTTAGGGGGTGATTCAATTAGCAATTATTAATTAGTAATTGCCAATTGTTAATTATGGGATGGTTTAGAAACTGTTTAAAATTTATTTTGTCTTGTTATTGAGGTCTTTGTCGGTATCTTTATGATATTTATTCAGTCATTATAGAACCCCATAACTCCTTCATAAATATCAAAAATCTGCTCGACAAATCCTCTCAATTCCTTCGACAAATAAATTTAAACAGGCTCTGAGAATTTACGGGGAAAAAGTTGGTCTATTTTTCAGAATTTAACAATTCTTGAAACAGACATTAATTTTTTTAAACAAAAAGGGGATAACTTTGTAATGATATTAGAGAATATGTTGTGTCGGCAGCCTATAAATTCCACTTTTCAGAGCTTCCTGCAACATTTCCATTATTATATCAATTTCTCCTGCCTCCACACATCAGGATTATTTCATCAAGTTTATGAAAAAAATAATATTGCTTATCGCCGCCGCTTCTTGTGCCGGATTTGCTTCTGCCTCTGTGAGTCTTGACTCCTGCCGCAACATGGCGGTCAGAAACAACAAGACTGTCAAGAGTGCCGAAGAGACAATCCGCAGCGCTGAATATTATAAGAAAGCTGCCCAATCCGCCTATCTTCCCGGGGTGGATTTTACCGGCACATATATCTACAACCAACATAGCATCAGTCTTCTTGGAGAAGATGCCAAACTCCCTACCATGAGTTTTGACCCTGCCACACAGACCTATCAGTATAATATTCTTAAAGGTCCCGACGGCACTCCCATAAAAGATCCCTCTTCAGGAAGCTATATACCCACAGAAGTTGCGGTGATACCTAAAGAGGCTATGAGCTTTGACACGCACAATGTGTTTGCAGGAGCCATCACGCTCACACAGCCTATTTTCATGGGAGGACAGATCAAGGCTCTCAATGAAATAGCCGGTTACGGAGAGAACCTTGCAAAAGCCATGCGAAACAGTCTGACCCAAAACATTGTGTATGCTGTAGATGAAGCTTATTGGCTGGTAGTGTCATTGAAAGAAAAAAAACGCCTTGCAGAAAGTTTTGTCAATCTTGTAGACACCCTCCGCTATGATGTGCAGGCAATGCTTGACGAGGGGGTAGCCACAAGAAGTGATCTTCTCACCGTGGAAGTAAAGCTCAACGAGGCAAAAATAGCGCTGACAAAAGTTGACAACGGTCTCTCTCTCTCCAGGATGGCTCTTGCCCAACTATGCGGACTTCCGGTCCATACCCAAATGGAACTCGAAGACGAAGAATTGAAACACGCCGGAGCAGCTGTAGACGACAATCAGGTCAACATGGAAGATGTCTATGCCAACCGACAGGATCTTGAAATAATCAGGCAAGGAATAAACATGTTGAAAGGGAGAGAAAACCTCGTGAAGGGAGAGATGCTTCCCAAAATTGCTTTGATCGGTGCATATTCTTTTTCAAATCCGAATGTAATAGACGGTTTTGAGAAGAAATTCGGCGGTGGATTCTCAGTCGGGGCGGCGGTGACTATCCCTATATGGCATTGGGGAGGCAAGATGAACCGTTACAAGGCTGCCCAGGCGGGGACAAAAGCCCAACGGCTGCTGCTTGAAGACACTGAAGAGAAGGTTCAGCTTCAAGTCAGCCAGGCTCAATTCAGTTTTGACGAGGCAAAAAAGACCTATAACATGACTGTCACCAATCTCTCCAAGGCAGATGAAAATCTCCGTCAGGCGGAATTGGGGTTCAAGGAAGGAGTGCTCACCACAAACGACGTGATCGGCGCCCAGACAGCATGGCTTGCAGCCAATTCGGAAAAGATTGATGCCGAAATCGGCATCCGTCTATGCCAGACCTACCTCTCTAAAGTGCTCGGCAAACTTTCTTATTAAAACTTTAATGAATTCTTAATGCATAATTCACAAATTAATGCATAATTCACAATGCATAATGTATAATTGATATTGGATAATTGATTATGCACCACTTAAGATGGTGATTATGAATTATGAATTATCGAAACCTTTAACCATATATAGTATGGCAACTATAAATCAAAATCCACAGACTTCTGAAGGAGCGGCAAACAACACTCCCCAGACTAATCATGATGAGGTCTCGGCTAAAGACCGTATGCTTATCCTGACAATCATAATTGTGCTCTGTATTGTGGCGGCTCTCGCCATAATAGGGTTCTTATGCATCAAACAGGGGCCCGACACAGTACAAGGACAGGCAGACGCCACTGAAATCAGAATTTCCGGGAAACTCCCGGGGCGCGTGGAGCAGCTCTTTGTAGAAGAGGGAGACCACGTAAAAGCCGGTGATACCCTTGTAAGGATTCATTCCACTCTCGTGGATGCCCGTCTTGGACAGGCTGAAGCTATGGAAAATGCAGCTAACGCAGCCAACGCGAAAGTCGATGCGGGAACTCGCAAACAGATCATATCTGCAGCTTATGATGTCTGGCAGCAGGCAAAAGCTGCTTCCGGCATCACCCGGAAGACTTACCAGCGTATGCAGAACCTATATGAAAAAGGGGTGATCAGCGAACAGAAACGCGATGAGGCGAAGGCAGCCTACGATGCCGCCGTTGCTGGCGAGCATGCAGCTCAAAGTCAATATGAGCTTGCCAAATCCGGTGCACAAAAAGAAGACAAGCAGGCTGCATTGGCAATGGTGAACGTTGCCAAAAGTGGTGTGAAAGAAGTGAATGCACTCCTTGAAGACCAATACCTTGTTGCCCCATGCGACGGCGAGATCACAGAAATCTATCCCAACGTTTCAGAACTCGTGGCAACGGGTGCCCCTATCATGTCGCTTCAAAAAGATGACCACTGGGTGGTTTTCAACGTTCGGGAAACGCTACTCAAGGATATAAAGTTGGGAACTGTACTTAAGGTCAAGATTCCGGCGCTCGACATCGAGACCGACGCAAAGGTGTTCTATATCAAAGATCTTGGCACCTACGCCAACTGGCAGGCGACTAAATCGACAGGCGATTTCGACGCCCGTACATTCCAGATAAAAGCGCGTCCGCAAAAGAAAATAGAGAATCTACGTCCAGGAATGTCAATCATTCTAATTCAATAGTTTAAAGTTCACGTATGGTTTATAGTTTATGGTTTAAGAATAATGTGAACCGTGCAACCCGGATTCTAAACCCTAAACTCTCAACTCTAAACCCTAAACCCCAAACCAAATATGAAGCCGACAGGATTCAAAGCCATATTCGTCAGGAGTGTGCTCCAGATTGTGAGACGACCCATATATTGGGGGGCGTTTTTCATCCTGCCGCTCTTCTGCTTCCTTTTTCTATCGAGCCTGATGGACGAAGGGCTTCCTATGAAAGTTCCGGCAGCCATGGTGGATAAAGACGGATCTTCCCTATCGCGATCTGTAACTCAAAAGCTCGGCGGGATGCAGATGGTTGACCTCGTGGAGAACTGCAACAGTTTCACCGAGGCACGCCACAAAATGCAGCAAGGCGAAATTTTCGGCTATTTCCTTATCCCTGAAAATTACCAGCAAGATCTTCTTGCTGGACGTAAACCGGTGATCACGTTCTATACCAACATGACATATTTCGTGCCTGCAAGCCTTCTCTTCAAGACCTTCAAGACCACCGCGCTCTACACAAAAGCGGGAATTGCGATGAACGTGCTTGAATCGGCGGGGGTGTCTGAAAACGTGATCTCCCCTCTCCTGCTCCCTGTCAACATCCAGGCTCGTGCCATCCACAATCCGGGGCTAAACTATGCTGTCTACCTTTGCAACTCTTTCATTCCCTGCGTGCTTCAACTCATGATATGGCTCGTGACGTGTTTCAGTCTCGGACAGGAAATAAAATACGGCACCTCTCGTAAGCTGCTTGCCATGGCAGACGGTTCAATCGTGAAAGCACTCGCTGCCAAACTGCTTCCACAGACAATCATCTGGCTTGTGATAGCTTTCTTCATGGAGTCGTGGCTATATAAGATCAACGGTTATCCCATGCACGGGTCCTGGTTCTGGATGACAGTATCGGAAATGATGTTCGTTTTCGCCTGCCAGGGGATGGCGCTCTTCTTCTTCGGACTCTTCCCCAACCTAAGGCTCTCGCTGTCGATAAGCGCCCTTATGGGAATACTCTCCTTCTCGATAGCCGCGTTCTCTTTCCCGGTGGAAAGCATGTATCCCTCAATAGGGATTTTCAGCTGGATTCTCCCCATCAGATACAACTTTCTCATATATATCGACCAGGCTCTCAATGGGATACATATCTATTATTCCAGAATATGGTTTGTGGCATATATCATCTTCATGCTTCTACCGCTGACAATGCTCTGGAAAATAAAAAGAGCTATGGTGAAACCGGTATACGCACCTTAGGGACGGTTACCCCAAAAAGAAAATTGCTATGCGGAAACAAAATAAATCAATTATAAGGCAACTCTTTGACGTCTATTGTCGTGAGTTCAAGATTGTCATCAAAGACCCTGGGATAGTACTGTTCTTCCTGTTTCTCCCGCTTGCATATCCTGTGATATATTCCTTGATCTACAATCCGGAGGTGGTGAGAGACGTGAAAATGGTGGTGGTAGACAACGACCGCTCGTCGATCAGCCGTGAACTGGTGAGAAATCTTGACGCCACTCAGGAAGCATGGGTGATCGGGTATGCCTCCGACCTCGCCGAGGCACGCCATGCCATGAACTCCCACAAATGTTTCGCCATACTTGAAATACCCGACGGTTTCGGGAAGCACCTCGGAAGAGGGGAACAGGCAAATGCCATAATGTATTGCGACGCAAGTCTGCTTTTGCGCTATAGGGGATTCCTTGTGGCAACCACCGGAGTGTCTCAAGAAATGGGGGCGGAAATCCTTGCTGAAAAGATCAATGAGGTTGCTCCCCTCGCCGGGACTATAGCCTCCGGCGACATTATGCCCATTGAAAATATCTCTATGGGAAACATTGAAAATGGATTTGATTCGTTTATAATGCCCGGGGTCCTTATATTGATACTTCATCAATGTATCATCCTCGCCTCCGGAATGGCGGGAGGCGCCAAGCGTGAACGACCAATACTTATCGGCTATGATCCCTACAACGAGCAGCCGAGCATACTCATGACCATGGCGGGACAGATGCTCTGCTATATCACGATTCTCGCACTTCCCATCATTTATCTGGTGCACTACGTGCCACTTATGTTTGCATTCCCGATGGCGGGACAGTTTTCCGAGATAATAATGTTCCTCGTCCCGATGGTGCTTGCATGTCTCGGGCTGGGATTCATTTTCCAAGGGATTGTATGGGAAAGGGAATCCGTATTTGTCCTGTGGGTGGTGACGTCGGTGGTATTTCTTTTTCTTTCCGGTCTCACGTGGCCACGCTACGCTATGGCTCCCTTCTGGAAATTCCTTAGCGGATGCGTGCCGGCGACATGGGGTGTGGAAGGGTTCATCCGAATGAACACTAACGGCGCGTCGCTGGCACAGGTGAGCACGGCATATATCAACCTATGGATTCTTGCCGCAATCTATCTTACCGGAGCCTATTGTGTGCAGCGCTGGGTGGTGCGTCCTGCCATACTCAAAGGATATGACGCCTATGAAAAGACCCGCGCGGAATCAATATGAATGTTGAATATTGAATATTAAATTGTTAAGAAATTGTTTAAATTTATTTGTCGAAGGAATTGAGAGGATTTGTCGAGCAGATTTTTGATATTTATGATAGAGTTATGGGGTTCTATAATGACTGAATAAATATCATAAAGATGCCGACAAAGACCTCAATAACAAGACAAAATAAATTTTAAACAGTTTCTAAGACTCGTAATGCGATTCAAAATTATCAGGAGATTAGCATTATGGGGAAATAGAGCGTAGATGACAACAATCCAAGCACAAAAGACACTATGATCCATATCTGTGCGCGGTTTGAAGCACGCTTAGCTCCTTCGACATCCCCGCTAAAATAACGGGAACTTACCTGTGAAGAAAACACTATCGCCACGATGCCGGGTATGAAACAACAGAAAACCGTTGCAAGTACTGACCATATAAGATAAGATGTCGGCATCGGTTCCTGTGCTTCAGGCTGAATGGCATGTTCATAAGGTTTATAACCGAAATTTTGTGACGCCGGTTGTTGAGTGTAGCTACCTTGACTTCCGGCAAAACTTTTTTTTGTCGGCTGCTGATGAGGGATTTCAGGAGCGTGCTGCTGGGCACCAGGCACAGGTGGAGGGGTTGAGCGAAGACGGGAGGGATCGAATTCTATTTTTAGCGTGTCTGCCCACTCCTCATCAACTGTCTTCGGAGTCTCTTCTCCCTTAATCTCATCAGTTGTCTCCTTTATAACGGCAACTGTCTCGGAGGTAGAGTCGACTGAGTCTTCAGTCTTCTCTACAACTGTTTCGGAAAACTCTTCCACCTCAATCTTGTGTACTCTTTCTTCCTCTTCAAGTTTATTGAGAGCATTGACCACCTCACGTGGAGATTCTTCCGGAGTTGACAAATTTATTGTTCTGCCTGAGAAAGCCTCCTCTATTGCCATAGGAACCGCCCCTCTGAAATCGTCAAATGCGATAAGATCTATTTCTTTTTCTCTGAGCAGGGAAAGAATCTGATCAGGCGCATAATGCCATTCTTCGCGGGGCACATACATGACCGTGATGCCGAGCGACTGAAGTCGTTCGATTATTTCAGAGTTTTCTCGGTCCGTAACCACAAGTTCCACTCTAATACGGTTGCCTTCATTAAAAAGGGAAACGACTCGTTCAGCTGCTTCTCCACTACCTGATGCGAATATGGCTATATTTTTCATAACATTCAAATCATAATCATCCGGAAATAGCCCTGTCTCAGATTAGGGAAGGACTTCTATCCGTAAATAATCCCCAAATTTATAAAAAATCTTCATAACCCCCAACAATTACGCCAATTAACTACGATAATTCAGCTTTCTCCCGTAAAAGTTGAGCTATTGAAGCAGATGCCGGAGTATGGTCTCCCCGTCGGAATAAGGGTAAGGGAGCAGCGACACCGCCGCAATCAGCAGTATGAAAATTATGGTTATTATGACGGTGCCCCATCTCCTTGTCGAGAGCGTACATACCCTTTCCCGGGATCGGCGATATGGAACCGTTCGCCCCTGCGTGAAATCCTGTGTAGCACGACGAAGTTGTTCTGGTTCCAGTGGAGTATGGCGGGGAGGGGGCATTTTGTAAGCTCGCCGATAGAGGAGCGACACGCCATAGAGTCCAGTCCAAGCCGGGAGGCGGCATCCTTCAGCCCCTTGAGCGACACCCCCTCGGTCGTGGCGTGGCAGAATCCGGTGAGGAACTCCAACGAATATTGCGTCCCGAGGATCCGGCACACCATCGCCAGGCGCGCCACACCGCACTGCATCGAATCCTTCTGCCGGACATAGTCACGCTTTCTCATATATTCTGTTTTAGCAAAGATTCCAAGCAATGACGGCAAGGCTATCCGACGGACATCATTTAATTATTTATATGCAGCGGATCCTGCACCGCCCTGTGCACCGATCTCGTTTCCCCTGCCCACTTTCTTGCCATAGCCGATCGTGTAGGTCACGGATATGTCAAGGGATGCATGCATCCCCCCGCTGATAATATCTGTGTGCCTTTCATAGACGGGGGTCACAAGGTCGGTCCATTGTCCTATATATCCGGTTCGGAAGAAATTGTGTGCCCTCAGTGAAATATTCCAGGAATTGTTCGCCCACCCTCCCTTTATGCCGTATGACTCGGCATTGCGGTTGTGCGCCCCGTTATAGACCTCGATGAGATGACCGCTCGGGTTATAATACGCCGAAATGTTGAAACTTCCGAAATAATACTGCGCGTTCAGCCCCCATTCGAACCGGGTGAGGCTCAAGTCATAATACCCTGAGGATGATTGATACGTCAGCCCCGGTGATGCCTGCAGGATGAGACTGTTCGAGAACAGCCTTGCGGTCAGGTTCACCCCTGCGGAGAATCTGTTGAAGTCACCGCTGTTCATCTCCGACTCGATCACACACCTGCCGTCCTTGTACGGGGCAAATGTCTGCACCGTCCTGTCGTAGTACCCGTTGTAGCCTGCGTAAGCCTGCAGGTCAAGTGAATTGCTTGCGAAATAAGTGTAGCTTAGATTGGAATTGAATGTCCTGTATGATTTCAGCTCCGGGTTGCCCATGCGGTAAAGGATCTCGTTTGTCTGGATTACGTTAGGTGAAAGATTTGCCCCGGCGGCGGCTGTGGAATACAGGTTGGCGCTGAAGGAGAACCGGCTTTTCCTTGACGGGGACCAGGCGGCGGACAGATATATTGTAGGATAATATGTCGATTCACTCTTACCATTCATTTTTGTGTGGAAAGCTACCCCTGACAGCATCAGCGAGCCGGAGAATATGTTGTTGTGATTGAAATTGTATGAGATCATCCCCTGAAGGGTGGATGAGGAATAATCGTTATGGCTGGGGGATGAGCCCGTGTAGTCTATGGAATTGCCGGTTATATACCCCGAGAGATTTGCGACTATGGAGTGTCTGTTGTTGAAGGTCTTATAGAGGTTTGCACTTAATGAAGTATAGTATGCATCTTCACTGTGATCGTTGACTACGGGGTCCACGCCGGGTATGGTGGTCGTGTAGGTGTTGTGGGCGTTGGTGTGCGTGTATGCGAAGCCAGGTATGACATAGAGGCTCAGATTTTTAGGGAAAATGAAGTAATATCCTCCGTTCCAAGAGCATGAACGGCTGGTGCTTGGAGTGGTTCTTTCGTAGCTGTATTCCGTGGCGTTGATGTCTGGGGTATAGCCCAGGCTTCCCCTGTCTATACCCTTCATGATGTCGAAGACCCCGACCCCGAAGGTGTTGGCTATCTGCATGCCCGGTTTCTCGTATATGGCGCGGAATGACACCGGAATCTCGAAAATGTTTTTCTCACCCACAAGATGATCCTGATTGCGTTCTATCGTGCGGTCGGCAAGATGGAACACGGATTTCTCAAGTGTCCCGTCATGGTCATATGTACGGTACTGTGGTCCCGCGTATACATCATAGAGCATCCTCTTATAGGCGAATTTGGAATATAGGCTACCCCTCGAGGTCATGTCGGTGACGGTGGTGACGTCTTCGCTCAGCTTTGTGTATCCTCCGTAGATATATTTGCGCAAGATTATGTTCACGACATGTCTTGCCCCCTGGAAACGTGGGTCTGTTGGGAAGTCGAGGTATTCCACCTTCAGTACATCCGCGGAGCGCAGCCCGTAAATGTCGGCGTCGGTTGCCCGGAGATAGTTAAGGAACACGGTGACCTGCTCCCCTGTGGATGTCTTGACGGACGTTCCCTGTGGATCCACCCTGAGCTGGCTTATCGCCATACGGTAGAGCAGGTCTATGGCGTTGTTGGAAGCCTTCTTGACTTTTGCGGTGGGATAATATGTGGCTGTGGTGGCATCTATCTTCTGCATGTCGCCTTCCACGGTGACCTCCTGAAGGTCTTTCGCCACGGTGTCGTTCTTCTCCTGGGCGTCAAGGGTCACGGCTGATGAGATGACTACTATTGACAAGGCAATGATATGACGTAGGCTGACAGTTTTCATGGTTATAAATTTAGGTTGTCGGAATATGTTGATTTTTAATAATGTAACGATATTGCAGATATATTATTGTCTTCTGGCGTAGTCCCTGTCGATAACCCCTACTATGGAGTCCTCTAACCTTGTGTCGAGCACGTCGTCCTTACAGTATACCGCCCCGTTGACACGTTCCCTCGGGCATAGCCCCATGCATATCGGGAGTTTGTTGCACCCGAGGCATCTCTCGTTTTCAAAGGTGGGTTCGGAATATTTCGTGTCGAACCCGTCCGCCCAGCTGATTGTGCCGTCGTCCTCCAGCACTCCCTTCGGCTCTTTCTCATAAAGGTCGTTGCACGCGGTGCATTTCACCACGTTGCCGTTGAAATTTACAGTGGTGTAATACTTCTTGTTTGCATAACACGGTATATTGTCATACACGGGGCTCCAGTATTCCACCATGTATCCCGATTCCCTGAACCGGTCGAGTATCCCCGACAATATGATGTTGAAGCTGTTGTCCTTCTCCTCCTGCCATACCTTGCGTGGCACGATGCATATCCTCTGTCTGTTGTCAGGCCCGATATGGGTGTTTATCTCGTCCACGATTTCCTCGTTCAGGTTCTTGTGGGTGTAGTTTATCCTGAGTGAGACGGTTGTCCCCTCCGATACCGACAAAAGCCGGTTGATGTTCTCAAGGACATGGTCGAATGTTGATTCGCACCCCTTCTGGAACTTGACCCTGTCATGAAACTCCCTGTTGCCGTCAAGAGTTATCTGGAAATGTCTGAAATCATGATCCCTGCACCTCTCGACAACATCCGGGGAGAGGTAATATCCGTTTGTCGTGGAAGTGTTCGTGAACGGGATTCCAGCGCTATTGCATTTCTTACGGGCATATTCGCTTATCGGAGATATTATGTCGTCGAAATACATGAAAGGCTCACCGCCGAACCATTCTATATGCAGAGACTCGATTTTTTCATTATCCACCATATGGTCGATGTGCCTCAGGATCCTGCCGAGAGTCTCAGGACTCATTTTTGATTCCACATGATCCTGTATGCAGTACCAGCAGTGGTAATTGCAGTTGAGTGTGGGGAGTATGATGAGGAAATAGTTCTTATTGTCTATCGCCTTCCTGTTCCCCAGCCTCACGATTTCCAGTTCATCAGTATCATTGTCCACTATGAATCCCCCGTCTTTCAGTTTGGATATCACCGTGTCTGGAATATCTTCAAAATTCCCCGAATCAAGGTATGTTTGCACTTTCTTTCCGAGACCGGCTGTCATCCTGAAAAAACTCCTGTTCAGGGTATTGTACCAATAGGAGAATCCCGGACGGTCAATGATCACATTATATCTGCTGCTTTTCATGATTCACTATTGTTTAAATGGTGGAAAGTTTTGGATGGATTGGTATCCATCCAAAGCAATTAGAGAATGAAGCAAATGACCTTTGAAAACTCAAAGGTCAAGTTGCTTTTACGATAATTAGATGCAGGGTGAATCCGAACTTGGCGGTGGTGCATAACAGCTGGGATCACTGTTTCCTCCTGGAGGTGACGGTGGGGTTTGGCAAGACGACTGAGAACCGCATGCATTCGTGCCGTTGACACATCCTGATTGTGAGGCGCTCCCGCCGCAGCCTATTGCTCCATTTGAACAGCCATCCTGTGTTACACCAGCACCGCAGCCACTGGCGTTATTGACACATTTGGACTGACTGTTTCCGCTATCTGCAACAATACCTCCTCTGATTTCAAGGCTTTCGAGTTCAGATAGCTCATCAGCTGTAAACTTTGTCCCTTTCATAGGTAAAAGTTTTATGGTTTAACATTTATTTTACATTCAATAATAAATATGAATGATCTTTGATTATTTGTAAATGATTCCGGAATATACGTGCGAGTCTGTCCGGAAACGCAGGAGATATTCGCCTGAGATACCGGAGAAGATGAAGTCGATGAACGACTGCTCGTCACTGAAGATTGCGATGTTAGACCCGGTCATGTCGTAGATTTCGTATGAAACAATCTCGTCTGCGATACCGGATTGGTAGATGACCACACCGTTTTCCCGGCTGATTTCACACATAATCTTTCGTGCAGGCATTCTGTGATCAGGCAGCGGGTCTTCTATAATTTCGTCTGACGGTTCTTCACTTAAATCCACGTTATATGGATTCTGAGACGTTGCATGCATATCAAAGGTAAGGCAGACCATAACCAATGATATAAGAACGAAAGTTAATTTTGATTTATTCATTTCAATTGTTTTTATAATTTTTGATTTTTTAGCAAATTTATAATCCAGCAAGCAAAATGCCTATATTTTTTGTGCGAAAAGTGTGCGAAATTTGAGACAAAGGGTTAACGGGGTGTGCGAATGGTCATTCGCACACCCCGTTAACCCTTTAATCATAAAATAATTAAAAATTAAATAAGCCGAATCAGTCTATCGAGGTCTTCAGTATCCTTATCACCGAACATTGAAACGACCAATCCTTTCCGATAGTGCGAAATCGTACCTTTTGCCTTATTCATAAGAATCGTAGTTTCCATAGGTTTGAAACCCACTTTTATCAACATTGCGAGACGATAGCTTTTTTCTTTCAATTTCCCCGATGTCAGTATCTCCAGTTTCTTTTTAAAACCACAGCAATTGTTTTCAATCTCTTTTTCCAGTTCTTGCCAGAGTTCACTGCCATCCGGTATCCCTTTCCCTGTTTTTAGAAGTTCATTTATATTTAAATAAACCTCTGATTCCAGAATCGGAGAAGGCGTCTTGACATCATTTCCATTTCGGTCGAAAATCTCAATCAATTCATGCTGAAGCTTCAGGCGTAATTCATTTTCAGTGTTCCCCATGGGTTCTTTAAACCCAGTTAGATCTATTGGCGATTCTTTCAATAATCTTGCTTTCTCTAAAGATTCATGGAGCCTGAGCAATTTTTTACTGTCGCGATATTTCTTATAAAAATAAAATGAAACGGATATGAGGAGAAGAGAGAGCAATACATATATACAAATTTTCAATGAATTATTTTCATCCTCTGTTTTAATCCTTTCTTTATCATGCAATTCATAATTATATAGGGAATTCTGCGTGATGGCGGATTCAGCCTGATGGCGGTTGTGGAAATCCTCTATTGCATTTTTATATCCGTTAAAATAATAATAAAGAGAATCAGAAGGTATAAATCGGCTCAGCTTAGGAGACAATAATACAGAATATCCTATGATTTTATTATTTGAACTGTTGCTGTTTACAAGTTGCCGGGAATACAAGTATGCAGAATCGAGTTTCTCCGCTTTCAGATAGATTTTAGCTGCATACGCCAAAGCAAAATTCTGTGACAGGGAATCGATCGTTTCAGGTATATTGCGGATTTCTTTTACAGCAGATCCAATTTCATCCTTTTCATAATGACATGCAGCTAAATACACTTTGATAATCCTCATTTCATTCACATCAAAAGTATTTGCCAGTAATAAGGCAGACTTGAATGACGATATAGCTTTATCATACTTTTTTGAACGTATATAAATCGAACCGAGTAACCTTTTATCCCTGATCCAGTTTAGAGTGTCGCACGAAACGGAATCAAGCACAATTGATTTTGAAACATACGGAACTGCTTGATCATACAAGCCCAGGCGCGACAATAAATTCCCGACCTGAGCGATGGCACTTCCTAACAATGCGGAATTATCACCATTCTCGGAAAGCATATCCACTGCCGGCTGGAAATATTTAAGTGCCGTCTTACCGTCGCCGAGATCGCTGTAGACCCTTCCGGCGTAGTATAGGACTTCGGGATAACGGGGTGAGTCTTTGTGTGAGGAATAGTAGTCCAAAACATCGAGGATAAGGGAGTCGGAGGTATGCCTCACGTAATTTTTATCATCTATCTTTATGTCGAGCAGGTCGTAGAGGTGTCGGTCAGGAGCAGCGAGCGACTTCGGGTCGATACTGTCGAGTGCGTCACGAGCGAGACCGGGATCCTTCTCCGAAAGCCTGTCGATCCGCTCAAGAAGAGGATCAGGTTCCGAGCTGCAACCGGTAAGTATGGAAATAGCCAACAAGACAATAAACAGAAGAGGATATTTCTGGAGGGGTTTCATTTGTCAAATTAGGTGAAAACTGCTTGTTTAATTGACTTCATTACAAAATTAGTAAATAATTCAGTTTCATAGCTGAAGCTTAAATTATATATTGGTAGTCAACGACGTCGAGAAGACGACCAAACTTCTTGCCTACTCTCCTAAAACGGGAAACCTTCTCGAATCCGAGTTTTTCATGAAACCGACACGATTCCTCATTTTCAGCTGTTATGCAAGCTATCAGCGACACAAAACCTTGATGCCGACACTCCTCAATAAGGTGCTTCATAAGTTTAAAACCGATCCCCATGCCCTTTACCTCCGGATCAAGATAGATTGTGGTCTCGAGGGTCACATCATAAGCCGGGAAACTCTTCCAACGATGCGCATAACAGTAGCCTGCGACCTGCCCATTCTCCTCCCAGACAAAACAGGGGAATGCAGACGCTATGCCGTCGACCCTTTCCTTCATCGCTGTCTCAGAGAGTGGGACAACCTCAAAAGTGACGGTCGTATTGCTGACATACCACCCATAAATACGAGTGATATCAGCGATATCTCTTTCCAAGTCAACCCGGCGTATCATGCATCATTTTTTCAAGATAACCCCAACCCTAAACCCTAAATCCTAAACCTTCAACTCAATTACTAATTACTAATTGCTAATTACTAATTGCTAATTACTAATTGCCAATTGCTAATTACTAATTGCTAATTGCTAATTGCTAATTGCTAATTACTAATTACTAATTGCTAATTACTAATTACTAATTGCTAATTACTAATTGCCAATTGCCCTAAACCTGCTGCATCTCCACAAGACGGCGATAATGCCCGTCGAGGGCGATCAACTCATCATGTGAGCCTCGTTCAACTATCTTACCTTCATACATCACACATATCATATCGGCATTCGCAATAGTTGAAAGACGATGGGCAATAACAACTGTAGTACGGTTTTTCATCAACCTCTCCAAAGCCTCCTGCACAAGACGCTCACTCTCAGTGTCGAGTGCCGAAGTCGCTTCATCAAGAATCAAGATCGGGGGATTCTTCAGCACGGCACGGGCTATACTGATACGCTGGCGTTGTCCTCCGGAAAGACGGCAACCGCGGTCTCCCACCATAGTGTCAAAGCCCTCCGGCGTATCCATGATAAAATCGTAGGCATTCGCTATCTTAGCGGCGGCGACCACCTCCTCCATTGTGGCATCGGGGGCTCCAAAAGCTATATTGTTGAAAAACGTATCATTAAACAGAATCGCCTCCTGATTCACGTTACCCATCAGCGACCTCAGTTCGTTCACTTTATAATCACGCACATTGAAACCGTCAACCTCCACACTCCCCTCCTGCACATCCCAGAAGCGAGGTATCAAATCCACAAGCGTAGACTTCCCGGAACCGGACTGTCCCACGAGCGCCACAGTCATACCGGGACGTATGTCGAGATCAATATTGTCAAGCACCTCTCTCTCACCGTCATAACTGAAAGAAACATTCTTGAATCTGATGGCACCGGTCTCTGCATTCTTCTTGATATGCACCGGAATTTTTGCATCCTTGATAGGGTTGTCGGCATTAAGGATCATATCCACACGCTTCAATGACGCCATACCTTTCTGGATAGCATACGACACTTTCGACAACTCCTTTGCCGGATTGATGATGCTATAGAAAATCACCATGTAATAAATGAATCCGGGTGCATCTATCGAAGTGTCGCCACCAAGTATAAGCACGCCACCAAACCAAAGGACGATCGCTATCGCCGCTGTGCCGAGAAACTCGCTCATCGGGTGGGCAAGAGAATATCTGCGCTGTATGGAATTACTGATCCTGCGATATTCATCGGTCTCCGAATCAAACATCTTCTCCATCTGTTTCTCGGCATTAAACGCCTTAACTATGCGGAGTCCGCCGATAGTTTCCTCTGTGGTGGAAAGAATAGTGCCGAGAAGTTCCTGCGCTTTCAATGACTTAGCCTTCAACTTTTTACCAACGGTGCCCATTACCCATCCCGCCATCGGGAGAAGCAGAAACACAAAGATTGTGAGCTTCCAGCTTAGCATAAACATCACAGACAGATATCCGATTATCAATATCGGGTTTTTCACCAATGCCGAAAGACTCGAAGCCACCGACGCCTCTATCTCGGAGACATCTCCCGAAATGCGCGACATTATATCACCTTTCCTTTCATTTGTGTAAAAGCCGATGGGGAGCGACAGGATTTTAGCATACATCATGTTGCGGATGTCGCGCACAACCCCGTTGCGGAGAGGGATGGTGAAATAATCGCTGAAATAAGCCATTATCACCTTCATAAAAGTAGCCACAACCAAAACTCCGGCAAGCAACGCCAGCGTATTAGACTCTCCGAATTTAGAAATCAATTGAGTGACATACCAGTAAAAATTGTTGATCGCAACCTCTTGAATATTGTCATCGCCGATGTGCATATAGAAATATTCTGTGGTGTCAAGCTTAAACAGAATTTTCAATATCGGCATTATGAATGCAAACGAAAAGATAGTGGCAAACATGGTGAGAAAGTTGAAAACAACACTCCATAACACATTCCACTTATAGGGGCGTGCGAAACGCCTTATAAACATTAAAAGATCTTTCATTCCGATAGGTTGAAGCCGATGTCTTGATTACATGCCATCCGACACCGCGTTTTGTTTCTGCAAAATTAATGAAAATAAGCCATTGCTCAAACATGTTTTCCAAATAGTCATGTTTTATATACTAATATCACTTTTTTTAACTTTATTTATCCTAAGTGAACGCCACGATATTGTTCACTTAAATAATTTTCGTTAATTTTGTCAGCATGGAAACAATTTTTAATCCGATAATATTCAACGCCGTGGTGGGCACAATGGCAGCGCTTGCCGTCATCGTTTTCATTGCGCTTCATCGCATTGAAGCCGCCTATGGAATGACATATTCCACAAAATGGGGCCCTTCGGTCAACAACCGTGCGGGATGGGTGGTGATGGAAGCTCCGGCATTTATATGCATGGCTCTTCTATGGATATTCAGCGACAGGGCAACCCAACCTGCGCCATGCATCATGGCAGGATTGTTTGAGTTCCATTATTTCCAGCGCACGTTCATATTTCCATTCCTCATGCGAGGCAAGAGCAGGATGCCATGGGCGATTGTAATTATGGGAATGATTTTCAATACTATCAACGCTTATATGATTGGGGGCTGGCTGTTTTATATAGCAACTCCCGACAGATATGCAGACTCCTGGCTTTCATCTCCCCTTTTTATCCTTGGAACCATGGTTTTCATCTGCGGAATGGCGATCAACATTCATTCCGACCACGTGATACGGAATCTGAGAAAGCCCGGCGACACGTGCCACTACATACCCCGGAAAGGTATGTACAGGTTCGTGACGGCAGGCAACTATTTTGGGGAACTCACCGAATGGATAGGATTTGCAATACTCACCTGGTCGGTGCCCGGTGCCGTTTTCGCTCTCTGGACTTTTGCCAATCTTGCACCCCGTGCACGATCCCTTTCAAAAAGATATACGAAAGAATTCGGCTCAGAATTCACCTCCCTCCATCGGAGATATATAATTCCATTTATATATTGACCACTCTCTTTTCTTAATTCATTGCAACAAATCTCAACAATATGAACCTCTTTACACCCGGCAACATCGGACCCGTCACCCTCCGCAACCGCACAATCCGGTCTGCGGCATTCGAAGGAATGGGAAAAGACAACAACCCCACACCAATGCTACGAGATTATCACTTTAGCGTTGCCAAGGGGGGAGTGGGAATGACCACTCTTGCATATGCCGGGATATGCCGCTCGGCGCTATCTTTCAAGACCCAGCTATGGCTCCGACCCGAGATAATTCCGGCTTTAAGAGAAATAACCGACGGCATTCACGGCTACGGGGCAAAAGCATCAATACAGATAGGACATTGCGGAAATATGACCCATCGTTCCACTGCAGGTTCAACACCCGTAGGGGCATCTTCCGGTTTCAATCTTTATTCCCCGACTATCGTAAGGGGGCTGCGTAAGGATGAGCTCAAGAAGATGGCACGCAATTTCGGTGATGCGGTCCGCACGGCACGCGATGCCGGGTTCGACTGCGTGGAAGTGCATGCCGGTCACGGCTACCTTATCTCTCAGTTCCTTTCCCCCTACACCAACCACAGGCACGACGAATATGGAGGAGACCTTAAAAACCGCATGCGATTCATGCAGGAATGTATGGAAGAGGTGATGAAAGCTGCCGGATCAGACATGGGGGTGCTTGTAAAAACCAACATGCGCGACGGATTCAAGGGGGGACTCGACATCGACGGATGTCTTGAAGTGGCTAAGGAATTAGAAAACTTAGGAGCCCATGCAATCGTGCTTTCCGGAGGATTTGTAAGCAAAGCCCCTATGTATGTGATGCGCGGAGAGATGCCGATCTACACCATGACCCATTATATGCCGCAGCTGTGGCTAAAATACGGGGTCAGATGGTTTGGTAAATTCATGATACCAAAATCTCCCTTCAAAGAACTATATTTCCTTGAAGACGCACGGATATTCCGGCAGGAGTTGAAGCTCCCGCTCGTCTACGTCGGCGGCGTGGTGAGCCGCAAAAACGCAGACGCCATAATGGATGAGGGCTTTGAATTTGTCCAGATGGGAAGGGCTCTTCTAAACGAACCTGATTTCGTAAACCGGATGAAGCACGATGAATGCCACCGGTGTGGATGCGACCACGTCAATTATTGCATCGCCCGCATGTATTCAAAAGAGATGGCATGCCATAAGCATCTCGACAACCTCCCGTCGGCTATTCTTAAAGAAATCGATGACATCAAGAGAAGAAATGGGAAAATTTGACGATCTTTCAGGGCATTGCGCCATTGTCACCGGAGCCACCGGAGGCATCGGTTCGAGATTCGCAATGGAACTGGCAAAAAGAGGATGCGAAGTTATTCTTGTCGATATCAATGAAGAACTTCTTCTCAAAACCGCAGACAAAATCTCGAAAAGCACAGGATCCTACATATTCATCCTCACTCTCGATCTCACACTTCCCGGAATTACTAAAAACATTAATGCCTTTTGCGAAGAATCCGGTCTTGACCCCGACATACTCATCAATAATGCCGGAATATTCTCATTCTCTCCGGTCGTAGAGACAAAACAGAAAAAAATCGACACATTTATCGACCTCCATATCCGCGCGGTCACTACCCTTTCGCGCTGGTTTGCACGAAAAAGGGCAAACAGGGGGTCGGGATGGATTCTCAACATGTCGTCGATGTCTTGCTGGATGCCAATGCCCGGGCTCGCCATGTATGCTTCAACAAAAGCATACATAAGGGTCTTCACCCGGGCGCTCCATTATGAAATGAAAGATTATGGAGTCGGTGTGACCGTGGCATGTCCCGGAGGAATAGCGACAAATCTTTTCGGTCTTCCTGAAAACCTTAAAGGACTTGCCGTTAGGATCGGCGTGCTCGACACTCCGGAGAAATTTGCACGCAAGGCGATCGACCGTATGTTACGAAAGAAAAAACAATATGTCAACGGATGGCTCAACCGTCTTTCCATATTCTTTGTGGGGGTCACACCTACACCGGTGAGAATGATGGTTAAGCATCGCTTGCTCGACAAAGGGATTGTCAGATGAAAATATTAATCACAGGAGCCACGGGAGCTATAGGGAAAGAAATCGCTTGCCTGCTCGCAAGCAAGGGGCACGACATCATTTTGGGATGCCGTTCGAAAAAAAAAGGCGAAATCCTTGCGGAAGAGATAGAATTTATTTATGGCAAGCGTCCGGGGATAGTTATTATTGACCTGTCTGATGCCTCTTCTGTAAGCAGGGCGTCAAACCATCTTTCAGGCGAATGTCTCGACGCGATCATAAATAATGCCGGGGTCATGAACGGCAAGTATATCCTTGACGGTGACGGTCACGAAGACACCCTGAATGTGAACTATCACAACACCCGTCTGCTTACGGAACTTCTTATCGACAGGATCAACGACGGCGGAGCTGTTGTCTTCACCACGTCAGCCACCCGTCGGTGGTATCCTTTCCAACGGTTAAATGACGATATCCCCGAATCAAAATTCGGAAGGCTGAAGACATACGCTCTCTCGAAAAAACTTATCACACGCTACGCAGCCGCAATCGCATCCGACAAAGACCTTCAGAAAAGAAGCATTAGAATCAATTGCGCCGATCCGGGCGTGGTCGACACCCCAATGCTCTCCATGGGCAGATGGTTCGACAGACTGACCGACATCTTCTTCCGTCCTTTCTGTCTGAAACCGTCGACAGCCGCAAAAACTTCTGTCAGAGCGCTGGAATCTCCCAAATCCGGATATATATTCCTCTCGCCTCTGGGGAAAACCAGAAACAAAAAGAAACTTGATCTTTAACAATCCATGAGCATAATAGGCAAAAATATTGATCGTATAACAGAGACCGGCTTAAGCAGTATTGTCTTCATTACCGCATTGTTGACATATGGCGTCACAGTTGATCGTTCCGCCTCTTTCTGGGACTGCCCCGAATACATCACATGCGCCTCTTTGCTTGAAATCGGCCATCCTCCAGGCAATCCTTTCTGGATGCTCGCCATGAGATTTGCCACAATTCCGTTTTCCGCAGAATATCATGCACTTGTAATCGGGCTATGCAGCAGCCTATTCATGGCTCTCGCCGCTTTTTTACTTACAAAAATCACTTTTTCCATATCTTTTTATGTAGCAACAAAATACCTGCACAAACATAATCAACCGACTTTTTTTGTTACTCTGATATCTTCCATCGCGGCTGTTACCGCCGGAATGACGTTTGCATTTTGCGATTCCGCATGGTTTTCTGCGGTCGAGGCGGAAGTGTATGCCATGTCGGCATTTCTGACATCGCTTGTGATATGGCTGATGATCAAGTGGGCAAAAACATACAATCATGCCCACAGGAAGCGGCTTTTGATTCTGATTGCGTATATCACCGGACTATCCATCGGCGTTCATCAGCTTAATCTGCTTTGCATTCCCGTTCTTTCCCTCATATATGTTTTTAGGAAATATCCATATGGGAAAAGCGCCCTGAGAGCATGGATAGCAATTTTCATATCGTTTATAATCATCATCCTGATATTGATCGGCATGATGAACGGCACGCTGTCGTGGATGCAGACATTTGAACTGCGTGCAGTCAATTCATTAGGTATGCCATATTTCTCCGGAGTTTACATCTATCTTATTATGCTTGTAATTGCTGCGGTTATCGCTGTAGCAGTCGCGACCAATGGGGCAAGATGCGTCACAGCAATTTCAATGTCTGCGTTTATATGGCTTTCCGGAATCTTTGTATTCAAAGGCGATCTTATAATTGCCGCCATATTGTCGACAATTTCCAGTGTCGCAGTAGTCTATTGTTTGCATTGGGACAGGGCAAAGGTCATTTCATGTATATTCTCCTTGGCATTCATATTATTGGGGTATTCATCATTCGCACTCATCCTTATCCGGGGTTATGCCTCTCCTCCTATGAACGAAGGGGCACCCACCGACATTTTCGCCCTATCCTCCTATATAGCCCGCGACCAATATGGATCCACTCCCCTGTTTTATGGAGCGACCCCATATAGCAGACCTATGTATGAAGAGACATGGACGCCCGGGAACAATCTGCCCGGATATTCCCTGTATCGTCTGAAAAAAGGGAAAGCAAAATATGCTCCCGTAATGACCGACGCCAAGTTGAGCTACAGAAGCAGAATGCTATCCGAAAAAGATTCAGCCAACAATTCAGAAATCATCAAAAAGAGAGAAGGTTATATCCTTTCGGATTATTCTTTTTCAAGAGTCACAACCCCGGAGCTCAACATGTTTTTCCCCCGTATCACCGGCACATCTCAATCTGATATTGAAAGTTACGAATCATGGGTAGGGATGACGAAAGAGTCGATGGACAAAATTGAAATCTCGGAAGCAATCGACACTCTCGGGAGACCGGTCGGGAAAATATCCCCTTCCGGCAACCGGGAAAAGAGTTTCTCATATCGGCCCACTTACCTGCAAAATCTCAATTTCTTCCTTTCCTATCAAGTGGGATATATGTATTTCCGCTATCTGCTCTGGAATTTTATGGGAAGACAGAACGATTTTCCCTCCACCGGAGAGATCGACCATGGGAATTTTATCACAGGATTCCCTTTTATCGACAATGCAATGCTCGGAGATCAGACGCTTATGCCCGCAAACGCATCGTCGCACAACAACGGACACAACGTCTATTATTGCTTGCCGTTTATACTTGGGATAACAGGCATAATTTTTCTGTTTTGTTCAGGAAAGTCCGGACATCAGGCATTGGCTGTTATAACTCTCTTGTTCATTATGACAGGGTTGGCAATCGTTGTATATCTGAACCAATTGCCGGGAGAACCCCGTGAACGTGATTATTCGTTTCTCGGATCCTACATGGCATTTTCAATATGGATAGGATTCGGCATCACCGCCATATGCTTGTGGATGGTTAAGTATAAAGTGAACGAAACGATCGCAATCATGTCAACTGCCGTTGTCGCTGTGGCTATTCCCATCATTATGCTTCATGAAAATTGGGATGACCATGACCGGACAGGTCGTTCCGAGCCATTCGACTACGCTTCCAATCTGTTGCTGACTGAAACTCCTGCAATCATTTTCACACAAGGGGATAATTTCACTTTCCCAATGTGGTATGCACAAGAGGTGATGAACACCGGCAGACAACACACTGTGATCGACGTGTCTTATTTTGCCATACCCGAATATGTGGTCAACCTTATGAAACAAGGAGAACGGGGCGTAGCGTTTACAGCCACTCCCGCCGACATTGCATATGGTGCTTACTCCTATACACGGATCGCGCCTGATGCCGACACCACGGCAATACCGGCGATCGATGCCTTAAGAAATCTTTACACCTCCGGAGAGAAAACCCCTACATTACACAACCGGATAGTGACATTGCCCGGAAAAAACGATAATGACACATTGACAATCGATCTTAAAGATTTTGCCAACGGGTCATCCATGCTTCCGTTTCGCAAACTGATGCTTCTCGATATGCTGGCAACCAATGCCGAATCCGATTCTCCCCGCAACGTCTATTTCCACACAGCGATATCGTCAGACTTTTACCGCCCTTTTAAATCGTCGACCCGCCGGCTTCCTTTTGTCGATGCGTATGTACCTGGAATGACAGACTCCATTCATCTTGCAACATTGGCAAAAAATCTGGAACCACCATTATTTCTCCCAAACAGAGATACTATCCCTACTCTTCGGACAGATCCTGTAATCGCTGATCAAGTCAGAAGGCAACGGGGAGAAATAATCTTGGCAGCACGCCAGTTTTTTGAAGCGGGCTATTGCAAAGACGCCAAATCTATTTTATTCCTTCTTGAATTCCTCTACCCTTACAGCCGCATACCGGCAGGATCGTTCACACTTGCCGACTCTACATTCCATGAAGGTATCGAATTTGCTCGTCTTAAGATTGATATCGCCAAAAGAACCAAAGATAAGCCGCAAGCGCAACAAGCCTCATACTCAATCGATAATATGCTGAAAGAATCAAGGCAATGGAAAAATTATTATGCCTCCCTACCCATATGGAGACGGCACACTGTCTCGAACTCATCCCGAAGGCTGATATCCATAATTCCTCGCCTTGAGAAAATGGCAAAAGAATGCGATTCCTTGAAAAATATTTTACCTGAACCGGACATCTTTCCGTTTGAAGGAAGACCAAGATAAACACCGATTTAAAAACATAAAACATATGAAACCTCTTTTTATAATAGGATATATGGGATGTGGGAAAACCACATTCGGCAAAGCACTCTCTGCAGCCACAGGCATTCAATTTATTGATCTCGATTTCTATATCGAACAAAGATATCATGCAACCGTACGTGAGATTTTTGACCGCTACGGGGAAGACGGGTTCCGCAAAATAGAGAGAGAGATGCTGCATGAAGTGGCGGATTTCGAAGACATCATCATATCTTGCGGAGGGGGAACACCGTGTTTTTTCGACAATATAGACCACATGAACGACAGGGGCACAACCCTTTGGCTAAAAGCGAGCCACGAATGTCTGTTCTCCAGGCTTATACGCAAACGTGAAAAACGTCCGCTTCTTGCAGGACACACTGACGAAGAAATACGCGACATAATCTCATCGCAACTTGAAAAAAGAGAACCTTTCTATTCGAAAGCCAAAGTTATATGGAAAGGGGATTCTCTCGAAGACCGTCGGCAGATTGATGAAAATATCGCCCAATTTCTCGCCTCTCATCAGCTCCTGCAAGCCGAAGACTGATTTTCAGTTTGTGGAAACGGAATCATTTTATTAATTTTGTAAAAAGGATTTCCCTATCCTTGTAAATTAGTTACAAGTCAATCTAAAAAAATCCTCTGAATATGACCGGACAAGAACACAAAAAGGCTACAGAACTGGATCCACTGCCCCAGGTAGCAATAAAAGAAGAAGCTCCAAAGTCGTTAACCATAGGGCTTGTCGGGAATTATGCCGATACCGATGAAACCCGTTTCCTTCTCACTCCTGAAGGTTCCGGATTGCTGACGTCTTCCAATATCCGTATACTTATGGAGAAAGGGGCAGCCACCGATATCAGTTTCCCAGACTCTTCTTACAAAGAATTTGGTGTGGAAATAGTGACCCGGGAGGAAGCCTTGCAGGCAGACGTGGTCTTGTCTTATCAGCCCCTTCATGCCAAAGACGTAAAGAAAATGAAAAAGGGGGCGACCGTCTTCTCCATGATGGGAAGCACGCTGTTTGAAGCTCCGGTCGTAAAGGCATTGCTCGAAAGAGACATAACCGCCGGATGTCTCGACAATATGCTGAGTTATAACGACGAGCCCGTGTTTGCCAATGTCATTGACGAAATCGATGGAAGAGGCGCCGTGATATATGCACAGGAATTCCTTTCATACGTGGGAGGCGGCAAAGGAGTGCTCCTTGCCGGAGTTGCAGGCATAAATCCCTGCGAAGTGCTTGTAATCGGCGACGGCACCACTGCTTATTCAGCAGCCAAGGCGGCAATGGCGGCAGGCGCATATGTCACACTTATGAACAACGACATCTCTGCAATGCAGGTTGCAAAGCAGATTTGTGGAGACTCACTCAACACCATTGCCATCCATCCGAGAGTGCTTTTCAACAAAGTCAAAAGTGCTGATGTGATACTGATAAGCCAATGCACCCGCCCATTCGAATTCCCCAAGAATCTTTCAGTGGCACTTAAAGATTCTGTTTACGTATTGAATTTCGACGAGACTCACCCATCCATTTCCGTTCCAAGAACGGTGGCTATGGCTCTCTCAAATATTCTCGTAAACTTCTTTAGTGACGCCCTTATCAAGGGTGGAATCAACAACATGGTCGCATCCACACCCGGTGTGCAATGTGGCATTATCACATACAAAGGCAAACTTGTCGACAAGCTTGTGGCGTCATGCGTCAATATGTCTTGTGTCGATATCAAAGTAATGATTGCTGCCTCAAATTGATTTTTATAGATTTCATGCCAACAGGAAAGAGGAATCTCGTATTCGGAAATGGCTGAATCAAGAACTCTGATACATATCCTTTCCGCCAACCGATGGGGAGGTGTAGAACGATATTCTCTTGACATCTGCAGACACTATATCAGCCGTGGATGGAAAGTGTTTGCCGTCACAAGAGATGCAAAAGCTGTTGACTCCTTCTTTGAAAATGAGGGAGTCAATCTTCTTCATGCCCCATTTGGAAGCATGCTGGATTTTCAATCCGTCAGGCTCCTTGCCCGGACACTGAAAAGATGTGACAAGAACAGCGTAACAATCCATGCCCACGGTTTCAAAAATGCGTTCACCGCACTTCTCGCCCGTAAAATTGCGGGAAGAAAAGATATCAGGGTTGTCGCTACGCGGCACAAGGTGAAAAAGGGGATAGACTCCTGGCTTTTCAGAAGAATTTATAGAAATCTTGATGCCATTATATGTGTGTCGCAACTGGCAGCCGAACGGTTCTTGTCAACCTGGCATAACCGTCAGCTCCCTTTCCCTGTGTCAAGACTCCACGTTGTCCACAATAGCCTTAACCGAGACTTCGGCCTACCCTATCCTGAAAAGGACAAAGGTCCGGTCACCGCTATGTTTCATGGTCAGATTATTCCCGGAAAAGGCCTTGAGACATTGATCGACGCCATGTCTATGCTCAAAGGGAGCAGAATGAGGCTTAGGATTGTCGGGAGCGGTACTCCCGATTATATAGACCGCCTGAGAAGGCGGGCAATCACACGTGGAGTCATGGACATGATCGATTGGTATAAGATCACTCCTGACCCTATGGAATTGATTGCAGAAAGTGATTTCGGCGTGCTTCCTTCACAGACAGAGGAAGCCTTCGGACTTTCCAACATCGAATATATGGCATGCGGCAGAGCCCAGGTATGTTCATCAAATGGTGCTCAACCGGAATACATAACAGACGGCAGGGAAGGATTTCTGGTTTATCCCGGCAATGCGGCACAACTCGCCGATGCAATGCGAAAATTAGCCACAGACCCTGCCCTTCGGCGTCGCATGGGCGAAAGAGCGTTCCAGACCTTCAATGAAAAGCTATCCTGGATCCACTTTATCAGACGTCTCGACCCTCTTTACAACCCATAATCTTTAAATTATCTCCAAATCATATCTATTTATATATCAAAATTTTAAAGATGCGCCCGTATTTTCGGGCGCATCTTTTTTACTATCGGGCTCATCAAAATACTATCCGGCTCTCTTTTTGGATTCACCGGGTCTGCCGTGTTTACACTTATCCATAACTTTGCGGCAAAACTCACAAAAATCATCAACATCATGAACTCAAAACTCCTGGCAACGGGCTTTTCGCTGATATGCTTCTTTTCAATGTCAGCAGAAAAATACTCCGTTCAATCGCCCGACAACCGTCTTTCCGTGACTGTCAACACCGGTGGCAACACAACTTATCAAGTAGATTTTGACGGTAAAAGAATATTGGATCCATCTCCCATCTCTATGACTTTCGACAATGGCGCCACAATCGGAAGAAACATGAAAGTGAAAGATGTGGTAAAAGATTCACACGACAATACGATAAAACCAATAATCCGACAGAAAAGCGCCACCATACGCGACAACTACAATAGCATGAAACTGCTTTCTGACGGATATGCCATTGAATTCCGTGTCTACGACGATGGTCTTGCATATCGCTTCCACACTGATTTCCCTGACTCATTAAAAGTTCTTAATGAGGAAGCCACCTTCTGCTTCCCCGCTGATTTCGACACTCTTTTTCCAGAGGAACGCACTATGCTCAGCGCACAGCAGCCTATATTCAAACCGATGAAACTTTCAGAAATAGCCACTGATAAATTCTGCAGCACCCCGATCTTGCTGAAGCCTGACGACAAGGTGAGAGTGTTTATCAGCGAATCAGATCTGGAAAGCTATCCCGGAATGTTTCTCCGCAAGCAAGGGAAACATGAACTTGCAGGAAAATATGCAGCTGTATCACTTGAAGACTATCGCACAGACGACCGCCAGATTTTCCCGACAAAACGTGCGGACTATATAGCAAAAGTAAACGGAACTCGCAATTTCCCATGGCGTGCAATGATTGTGACCGACAATGATGCCAATCTCATCACAAACCAGCTCATCTACAAACTCGCGCCCGAGTCTAAGGGCGATTTCAGCTGGGTGAAACCCGGAAAGATCGCCTGGGACTGGTATAACGCTCTCGTGCTTACCGGAGTGGATTTCAAATGTGGTGTCAACAATGACACTTACAAATATTACATTGATTTTGCATCACGCAACAATATCGAGTATGTGGTGATCGACGACGGATGGTCCGAACCTTGGGATGTGACCAAAACTATCCCGGAAATCAATATCCCTGAACTTGTCGCATACGGCAAAAAGAAAAATGTAGACCTTATTCTTTGGGTGTCATGGGCTCCGTTCCGTGAAAAGATTGATGAAGCATTCGACAAGTTTAATGAATGGGGTGTGAAAGGTATCAAGATGGACTTCATGAACCGTGACGACCAGGAAATGGTGGATTTCTACTATGAGGTGGCTCGCAAGGCGGTAGACCACAAAATGCTTGTAGACTTCCACGGAGCGTATAAACCTACCGGATGGATCCATACTTTCCCCAATGTGCTGACATCGGAAGGTGTAGCCGGACTCGAAAACCATAAATGGGGCAGTTTCGTGACTCCGAAACACAATGTCACTCTCCCTTTCACCAGAATGGTTGCCGGACCTATGGACTATACCCCGGGGGCTATGAAAAACCTTCATGAAAAAGATCATCAGATCAACTTCAATCTCCCTGCCTCTGTCGGCACCCGCTGTCACCAACTCGGCATGTATGTGGTTTATGAAAGTCCGCTCCAGATGCTTGCCGACACTCCCACCGCATATGAAAAAGAACCGGAATGCATGCAGTTCCTTTCTCAAGTGCCTGTAGTATGGGATGAGACAAAGGTTATCTCGGCAGCAATCGGCGAACATATTATCGTGGCTCGCAGAAACGGCGACACATGGTATATCGGAGGCATGACAGGTGAAAAGGGCGGCACATTCGAAATTCCACTTGATTTCATCAAAGGCAATAAAACCATGACATCCTGGGAAGATGGTGTAAACGTAGACTTGAATGCAGAAGATTTTGCACTCCGGACCAAAAAGGTAAAAGCCGGTGACAAAATCACCGTCTCCATGTATGACGGAGGTGGATTTGCAGCCATCATAAAATAGTTAACCACATATTAACCAAAAACATAAACATCATGAAAATTACTTTCGGAAACCGATGGTATGCACTGGGGCTTTCACTTTCCCTGTTCGCATTTCCATTAACCCTATCGGCTATCCCGACTTCCGCTTCCTCATTGACGGCAGAAAGAGCCCCTCAGGCTCAGACAATCAAAGGTTCTGTACTCGATAAGACTACCCGAGAACCCCTCATTGGAGTGTCTGTCTCGGTAAAAGGCACAACCACTGGCACAGTTACTGATATCGACGGCAATTATACAATCAATGCTCCCAAAGGGTCCACTCTAATATTCTCTTATGTGGGATATACCCAGTTTGAGACTAAAGCCATAGACAATCTTGAAGTTCTTCTCGCTGAAGACACTCAAGCTCTCGAAGAAGTGGTGGTGGTTGGTTATGGCGTGCAGAAAAAAGCATCTGTCACAGGTTCTGTTTCCACTGTAAAGGGTAGCGAATTGAAGACAACCGGTGTGGCAAACGTAACCAACACATTCGCAGGCAAACTCCCTGGTGTGGTGGCAAACAACCGTACGGGAGAACCGGGCAACGACTACTCTGATATTTTCATCCGCGGCAAAGGCACACTCAACAACAACTCCCCTCTCATCATCATCGATGGTGTTGCAAACCGTGAAGGGCTTGAGCGTCTTAACCCTAACGACATCGAATCTATCAACGTATTGAAAGATGCGTCAGCCGCAATTTATGGAGCTCAGGCTGCAAACGGCGTAATCCTCGTTACGACAAAAAGAGGTAACAACGGCAAGCCTTCTATCTCATACAGCGGTTCATTCACCCTTTCTCAGAACACCAGGACTCCAAACCTCATGAATGCCTATGAAAACATGACCTGGACTGACGAGATCCGCAAAGGCAACGGACAAGCACCTCTTTATGAGAATATCAAAAACGGATATCTTGACGGCACTATCAACCGCGACCAATATGGCGACACCGACTGGATGGATGCGATATTCACAAAAGCGGCTCCTTCCACTCGCCATTCCCTTAACATTAAAGGAGGAAATGACAATGTGAGGTATTACGTTTCCGGAGACTATACCTATCAGAAGCCGAACTATCGTGACACCAAACTTAACTTCCAGACATATCAGGTACGTTCAAACCTTGACATCAATCTTTTCAAAGATCTGAAGATCGGTGTGGATCTTGCCGCCCGCAGAGAGCAACGCAGAAATTCTGTGATCCCCACAAGTTCCATATTCTGGGAAGCGTTCATGGCATATCCTTGGCTCTACGATTACTATCCCAACGGTCTTCCCGGACCGGGACTTGCAAACGGCAACAACCTTGCAATTCTCGTAAAAGGTGATGAAACCGGCTACAACAAAATCAACGATACGTTTATCGACACTAAATTTTCGTTCGACCTCCAAATGCCCTGGATCACGGAAGGACTTTCCTTCTCCGGATATGCTGCGATAGACTACCGCGTGCGCGATCAGAAACAGCTTCAGGACGTGTGGGACACTTACGACTATAATTCCGCAACCGGGGAATATGTGAAGAAGACCACCAACATGAACGGTAACAACATTTCCCTACAGAACACCAACAATAACTATTCCACAACTTCCTACCTTTTAAAGCTCGCTTATGACCGTTCTTTCGGCGACCATCGCGTAGGCGCTTTCGTGGCATACGAGCAGAGCAAATACCAAGGTGAAGGATTCTGGGCATGGAGAGGATATTATCTTAGCGACAAGCCTGATTATCTTGACTTCGGCGCCGATAAGGAAAAAACAAACGGAGGTGTGGGATACGTATCTGCCCGCCAGAATATATTCGGGCGTTTCAACTACGCCTACATGGACAAATATCTCGTGGAGTTCACCATCAGACGCGACGGTTCAATGAACTTCGCCCCTTCAAAACGTTGGGGTACATTCCCGGGCGTATCCGTCGGTTGGAGAATTAGTCAAGAGAACTTCATGGAGAATCTTGCAGACGTTGTCAACGAGCTCAAGCTCCGCGCTTCATGGGGTAAACTCGGTAACGACCGGGTGGCTTCCTTCCAATATCTCAGTGTCTACAACATGCAGAACGGTGCGATCCTCGGCAGTACACCCAACATCAACAAAGGTTTTGTACCGGGCCGTATCGGAAATCCAGACATAACCTGGGAAAAGGTTGACTCAAGAAACATTGCCGTAGATGGTACTTTCTGGAACGGCCTTCTCGGATTCACTGCAGAATATTTCTATCAGAACCGTACTGATATCCTTACTCCGAAACAGGCATCCGTGCCTTACTACACCGGTCTTACTCTTCCGGACCAGAATATCGGCGAAGTCAGCAATCAGGGCTTCGAGCTTATGCTCAGCCACCGCAACAAGGTTGGGAACGTGACTTATAACATTTCCGGGAACCTCACTTATACCCAAAATAAAATCAAATTTTTCGATGAGGCAGCCAACGTTCCGGAATGGCAGCGTCGCACCGGTCATTCTCTCGATTCTTGGCTGATGTATAAGACCGACGGCATATATCAGACCTGGGATGAAGTAAACTCAACTCCTCACTTTGCAAACGCACAACCTGGTGATATCAAATATGTCGATATCGATGGCGACGGACAGATCACAGACAATGACCGTATCTACAGCAAATACGGGAATGTGCCCCGTCTTGTCTATGGCATCAATCTGGGAGCTGAATGGAAAGGACTTGAATTAGGTATGCTTTGGACCGGCCAGGGCTGCGCAGAGCAGATGATCGTGCCATATTCCTACAACCTCGACAAGGATTTCTACAACAACCGTTGGATCTCTGCAGAGGAAACTCCAAATGCAAAATATCCCCGGGCATTCGACAAGGATGATTACGAAAACACCCGTTGGTGTGACTTCTGGCTCTACAACGCGTCTTTCCTGAGACTTAAGAATCTTGAGATCGCTTACAACCTTCCCCAGAGCGTACTCAATAAGATTAAACTTCAGGGTGTGCGTTTTGCACTCACCGGCACTAACCTATTCACAATCGACAAAGTGAAAATTCAAGACCCTGAGTCAACCGCCACTTCCACAGGTCAGAGCTATCCTATAGCCCGCACCTATACTTTCAGCTTAAACCTCACCTTCTAAAGAATCTCCAATCATGAAAAAACATATATTAAAAAGCGTGTCGTTCGCACTCCTTACCGCCGCAACCCTATCTTCATGCGACGTGCTTGACGTGGAGCCGCTCGATTCATATACCGAAGACGTGATCTTCAAGGATGCAAACCTGACTGAAGCCTACGTCACTATAAACTACACCCGTCCCCGCAACGGATGGAGCCGCTATTCCCTAAGATTCTGCTGCGACGAATCTATGGAAAACTTCAACTACGGAGGCCCCTGGACAATCAACACCGGAGGCATGACCCCCGACCAGCTCGGCCCGCTCGACATCTGGGCAAACTATTACAGCTATATCAAAAACTGTAATATATTCTTCAACAATCTCGAAAACTTGAACTCAATCAGTCAGGACAAAAGAGACATTCTCATCGGTGAGGCTACTTTCTTCCGTGCCTACTATTACATGGAGCTTGTCAACAACTATGGCGGTGTACCTTTGATCACACGTCTGTTCAGTCTTGACGACCCCGAAATGATGGTGAAACGCGATTCTTATGAAGATTGTGTAGACTTCATCGTAAGCGAGTTCACAAAAGCTGCGCAACTTCTTCCTGTCAGATTCACCGGTGCTGATTTCGGCAGGGCAACCAAAGGTGCGGCACTCGCAATGAAAGCAAGAATGCTCCTTTATGCAGCAAGTCCGTTATGGAATCCTTCAAACGACCGTTCTAAATGGCAGGCTGCCGCCGACGCCGCAAAAGAAGTGATCGACCTGGGCATTTATTCTCTTGATCCCGACTACAAAGGGTTGTTCCTTAACGCTGAAAGCCCTGAAATTATTTTCCAGCGTCTATACAACACTGAATTCGGATCATGGTTCGACTGGTATAACAGCACCAACGGCTGGGGTGGATATTCCTGCACGGCTGTGCTTCAGGAGATGGTAGACAGCTATGAGATGGAAGACGGCTCAATGCCCGATGCATCAATATATGCGAACGCCACTGAAAACCCATGGGCTGGCAGAGACCCGCGTCTATATGCATCTGTCGTATGCGACGGTCAGGACTTCCGTGGAACAGAAGTTGAGTTCTGGGTAGATGAAGATGGTGATACCGGCGGTATCGACAGTGAATTCGGTCGCGATGCGTGGAACTATTCAAAAACCCACTACATTATCCGTAAATTCATGGATGAAAGCCTTCAGAACAGTTGGTCAGACAAAGGCAGCCAGCCTTGGGTATACTGCCGTCTTGCAGAAATATATCTGAATTATGCAGAAGCTCTTTTTCATCTCGGCGACGAAAACGGTGCCCGCCAATATATCAATCTTGTGCGCGAACGTGCAAGAGGTGGCAACCCGGCAATCCTTCCCGACGTGACAGAATCAGGGGATGCCCTTCTCGCCAAGATTCAGCATGAACGTAAGGTGGAGCTCGCCTTCGAGGAGCACCGCTTCTATGACGTGCGTCGCTGGAAAATCGGAGAACAAACAGATAGCGGTGAATTCCATGGTATCAACATTACAAAAATGGCAGACGGGTCCAAGAAGTATGAGATTTTCAAAGTTCAAGACCGTCTCTTCAAAGCCGCCGATTACCTCCTCCCGATTCCAAACTACGAACGTCGCAAAAACGATCTTCTTGAACAAAATCCGGGATATTAATCGTATTGATTTGCCTGTGTTCATATTTTTAGGTTATATTAGTTAGCTCAAAGGTTAATGGATTTCTATGGTATTTTATCTTAAGGTAAAAAAGATTTTTACAGGCAACAATTCAAAATAGCGGAGAGCCGTTATTCAAATACACACCAAATTGAATAACGGCTCTTCATTTATTAAAACTTCAAAACAATGACAATTAAACGCTATATCTTATCTGCCTTCATATTTTCTCTTCCGGTTCTGGCAACCGCCGAATCAAGATGGAGCATGAACAATGACGGTGGGATATCCTGGAACGTGGCAGCCTCTAAGACTCCGCACCACGACCATGTAGAAATGAGCGGCAAGAATGTTTCCACAGTTCTCCGCTATGGTGTTGATGCAGACGGCAAGTTTGTATTAAACAAAAGTATGGTGTGGCCTATGTTGCGCACAATCCCTAACAACACCCATGCGAGCCTTATGCGTCGCTACGACTGGAATCCTCTTGATGCCGTGACTGTCAACGGACGCTCCCTCTCCGGAGAGAAAGTGAAAGAGATTTCTCTCAAAGGCGCGCTTTACGTCAAGAGTGATTTTGACCAAGGATATTACGGGAAATATGAACTGATCCGCAATTATTTCCCGTCTACTGAACTTCCGGCTCTTGTTGAGATTTATAACATTATAAATAAGGGAGACAAACCGATGAAAGTCGAAATCGGAGACTCCCGAATGATTTCGGCAACCGATCCGGCTTCAGGAGTGACAGGCTCCTACACAATCACCGGAACTGTAGATTCTCCGGGTTATTTTACTGTCCAACCAGGCGACACCGTTACTTTCTCCGCATCCATATCTGCCGTAAGAAATGGAGAAAAGTCTATCTCTTTGAATGCTGATATTGAAAAGGCAAAGCGTTCTGAGTTGGTAGACAATTGGATGAGTGCTCTCATGCTTGAGACCCCTGATCCTATCATAGACCGTATGTTCGCATTCTCTAAAATCAGGGCATGCGAAAGTATTTATGACACAAAAGGCGGACCGATGCATGGTCCGGGAGGAGAATCATATTATGCCGCGATATGGGCTAACGATCAGGCTGAATATATCAACCCTTATTTCCCATTCACAGGATATGCATACGGAAATGCCTCCGCTTTAAATTCATTTAAACATTTCGCCCGTTTCATGAATAATGAAATGAAGCCTATTCCAAGCTCTATCGTGGCAGAGGGGCTTGACATCTGGAACGGTGTGGGCGACCGGGGGGATGCGGCAATGATAGCATACGGTGCAGCCCGGTATGCCCTTGCCCGTGGAGACATGAGTGAGGCTCGCGAACTATGGAAGCTGATCGAATGGTGTCTTGGCTATTGCAAAGGAAAACTTAACAAAGACGGAGTGGTGGAATCTGACACTGACGAGCTTGAAAACCGCTTTGAATCAGGCGATGCCAACCTCTGCACATCTTCCCTTTATTACGATGCGCTTATCTCCGCTTCCTATCTTGCTCGTGATCTCGGCATAAAAGATTGGAAAAAATATCAGGCTGAAGCAAAAGTTCTGCGCTCCAATATAGAAAAATATTTTGGCAAAGACATGGGAGGTTTTGAAACTTATGCGTATTACGACGGCAACGATAAGCTCCGCGCCTGGATTTGTATCCCTCTCGTAATGGGAATCGACGAGCGTGCCACTCAGACCCTCGATGCACTCTTCTCTCCAAGACTATGGACTGAAAACGGATTGCTGACTGAAGAAGGTGACCGGACTTTCTGGGACCGTGCAACTCTTTATGCACTCAGAGGAGCTTATACTGTCGGCGAGACAAAACGCGCCACAGACTTCCTCCACGACTATTCCGCCACACGCTTATTGGGGGAACATGTCCCCTACGCCATTGAAGCATGGCCGGAAGGAAGCCAGAGACACCTCTCTGCTGAAAGCGGCCTTTATGGACGAATCATTACTGAAGGGCTCTTCGGAATACGTCCGACCGGTTTAAAATCCTTCTCGCTGACGCCACACCTCCCCTCCGGCTGGGATCACATGAACCTACGTCATATCCGCGCTTTTGGATCTGATTTCGATATCGAGGTAAGCCGTATCAACGGAAATAAAATCAGCGTAAATATTATTGATGGATCCAAAAAGAAATCTTATAAAACCGATAGCGGAAAAACAATAAACATCAAGCTTTGACCCCATCTCAACTTGATGGGTCATCTCCAACAACCAGCAATTTAATTATGAAAGCTTTAATATTTGGAGTCTTACTGATGTCCGTCACGTCTGCGGCGGGTAAGACCTATGACATATCTTCTCCTGACGGAAAAATACAGACCGGGATTTCTGTCGGTCCTGACCTGAGTTATTCTGTAAATTTCAATGGAAAGCCAGTGATTTCAGAATCTGTACTGTCAATGACTCTCTCCGACGGGACTGTCTGGGGAAAGAATCCCAAAGTGGCAAAGGTCTCAAAAAAATCTGTAGAGTCTGAGATTGCGTCACCCTTTTACAGAGCTGCCAAGTCTGAAGAAAAACATAATTCCACCACTATCAATTTCAAAGGGGGATGGGGAGTGGAATTCAGGGCTTATAATGACGGGGTCGCCTACCGCTTCATTTCTTCTCAAAAAAAGCCGCTGACAATAGAAGACGAAGTGGTATGCTACAATTTCCCTTTCGATGCCGTCTCTTATGTGCCATATACAAAAAGCCGTGCCGTCGATCCATACTATAATTCATTTGAGAATGAATATGCGGAAGTCAAGCTATCCGGCATAGATCAGGAAAAACTTATTTTCCTTCCGATGACCGTCGACCTCGGAGATAATGTCAAAGTCACAATAACAGAATCTGACCTTGAACAATTTCCGGGACTGTATATGACCGGACAAGGCGACACCTCTTTGAAAGGCAGCCATGCCCGCTACCCTAAAAGGTCAGAACAAGGTGGGCACAACAACCTTCAGATGGAAGTGAAAGAAAGGGAAAGCTTCATCGCTAAAACCGGCGGTGACCGCACCTTCCCCTGGCGCGTGGCTATCATCACTGATAATGACAAGGATCTTGCCGCCTCCAATCTCTCTTATCTTCTTGCATCACCCTCCCGCGTGGCAGACATAAGCTGGATCAAGCCGGGAAAGGTGGCATGGGAATGGTGGAACGACTGGAACATTGCCGGAGTGGATTTTGAGGCGGGCATTAACAACGACACTTATAAACAGTATATCGACTTTGCTGCACGCAACGGCATCGAATACCTTATTCTGGATGAAGGTTGGGCTGTGAATCTGGAAGCTGACCTGATGAAGGTGGTTCCCGAGATAAATCTCCCTGAACTTATAGAATATGCCAATGCCCGGAATGTGGATGTGGTTCTATGGGCAGGATATGTCGCTTTTGACCGTGATATGGAAAAGGTTTGCAAGCATTATGCCGACATGGGCGTGAAAGGGTTTAAGGTCGATTTCATGGATCGCGACGATCAGGAGATTGTCGATTTCGTACACCGTGCAGCAAAAACATGCAGCAAATACAATCTTATTCTCGATCTTCACGGCATGTACAAGCCAGCCGGTCTTAACCGCACATATCCCAATGTTCTGAATTTCGAGGGAGTAAACGGACTTGAACAAATGAAATGGAGTTCAATCGACCTTGATCAGGTGAAATATGAGGTTATGATTCCGTTCATCCGTCAGGTAGCCGGTCCGATGGACTATACTCCGGGAGCAATGAACAATGGTTCGAAACTTACTTATCAGGCAAACTATTATGAGCCGATGAGCCAAGGCACCCGAAGCAGACAGCTTGCCTTGTTTACCATCTTCGATTCTCCCTTCACAATGCTTTGCGACACCCCTATAAATTATGACCGTGAACCGGAATGCAGAGATTTCATCGCATCTATTCCTACCACATGGGATGAAACAATCATTCTTGATGGGAAAATGGGGGAGTATATTATAACGGCAAGGAGGAAAAACGATACATGGTATGTGGCTGGAATTACCGACTGGACATCCAGAAGCCTTGATTTTGATCTTTCTTTCTTAGGGAACGGCAACCATGAGGCAGTGATATTTCAAGACGGTGTGAATGCCGCGAAAAATGCAAAGGATTATAAAAAGGATTCCATCAACATAAACGGAAATTCCCGCATGAGTGTAAATCTTGCTCCCGGAGGAGGATTTGCAATGATTATAAAATAATTTTCCACATTTTTACGACAATGAAGAAACATCTATTATACTTGTCTTCTTTCCTGTTATTGTCGGCTTGCGCCAACAGTTCGACAAGTCTCAATGCCGAGCTTCCGTCTAAAGAAACGGCTGAATTTACATCTTCCGATTCAATACTCCAGAAATCTTTCAATTGGGCAAAAAAACAGGCATTGGTATATGCTCACGATGCAGATGATCCTGTGGGCGCATGGTATGAGGCGGCTCTCCCCCAGCGTGAGGCTTTCTGCATGAGAGACGTGTCGCATCAATCAATGGGGGCGCATATCCTCGGACTGACCCGGCACAATAAGAACATGATGCATAAGTTTGTAAAAAATATTAGCGAATCAAGAGATTACTGTTCTTATTGGGAAATCAACCGTTATGACAAGCCCGCCCCCGCCGATTACGCATCCGACTCGGAATTTTGGTATAACCTCAATGCCAATTTCGATGTGATGCAGGCCTGTCTGAAATTGTACGAATGGACCGCTGACAAAGATTACATCTCAGCGCCGGACTTTTGCAATTTCTATGACTTAAGCGTAAACCAATATATTGAAAGATGGCAACTCGATCCGGAAAAGATTATGGACAGACCTCCATATATGAACCAGTCGGAAGATTTCAATGAGGCGAACAACTTTCACTCTTGCCGGGGACTCCCTTCTTATGTGGAAAATTTCAGGGGACTGACCGTAGGGGTAGACCTCCTCGCAGCTCTTTACGGCGGATTTGAAGCTTATTCAAAAATGGCTGTGTTAACCGGAAATCAGGACAAAGCTTCCAATGCTTCCGAGACGGCAAAAGCATATCGTGAAATAATCGACAGCAGATGGTGGGATGAAGAAAACAACCGGTATAACACCTTCTGGACTACGGAAAAGAAATTTTTCCGTGGCGAAGGAGTGCCGTTCATCCTATGGTTTGATGCAACCGACAGCAACGAGCGTAAACGTGCATGTGTGACCGACATTTTGGCAAGAGAATGGAATGTGGAAAACATGTCGGCTTTCCCCTTGCTGTTTTACAATCTCGGATACAATGAAGAGGCTTATAGATTTGTCTCTACCCTTCCTACAACCAACCGTTCCGAATACCCCGAAGTGTCATACGGTATTGTAGAAGGGATTGTCTGTGGCGCAATGGGATTGTCTGCATCCGCATCTGATGGCAAGGTTACTTCACTCTCAAGAGTAGCCGATGATTTTTGTGACATTAAAAATGTGCCCGTATTTAACGGATACATCTCATTGCGGCACGAAGGAATGAACTTGTCAAAAATCAGCAATGACACTGATACAGACCTTATTTGGGTCGCTTCTTTCCAAGGGAAACATGACACCCTCGAATGCGACGGGCAAAACTTAACTACCACCATATCAACAGATGTAAAGGGAAATACTATTTCATCCGCCGAAATAAAACTTCCCAAAGGTGCGAAAAAAACTGTCAGGACAGTGAATTGACCTTTTCTTTTTTACATACGGAACAAAATCAATGCGGAGAGTATTTCAAATATTCTCCGCATTGATTTTGCTTACTATAAATTTATGTATTATCTTTGCATAGATTGTAATTGAATCTTTCTTTTCAACCTTAAATTGTTCTGCTATACCTGACTATATGATCAATCGGCTTACTGTATTGGCATTTATAATATTATCCTATCTGCAATTTGCATCCGCCCACGACAGGCATGTCCGTCATCTCACCATTAACGACGGTCTGTCATCAAACGCGGTCTACAGTATCACCCAAGACAAGCTCGGCAGAATGTGGTTCGGCACTATCGACGGACTTCATTGTTTCGATGGAAACACCATCTCGGTATGGAGGGATCCGAAAATTAAAACTCTCGGACAGGTGATATATACAATCAAGGAAGATTCTGACGGAAAACTCTGGATAGGAAGCGAAATGGGTCTTGCCATTTTTGACCTCAAAAAAGAAAAATTCATGGATCCTCCAATATGTCAGGAAGGCTTTAAGATAATGTCGCCAGTAAGCGATATTGTTTTCGATCATAAAGGACACACATGGATATCGACATCAGGTCAGGGCATATTCAGAATTGATAAGGAAACGGAAGAAATACATCATTATGTGGCAATCGGCAGAATAAACTCTAACATAATCACCCATATTGCTGAAGACAGCAACGGGACCATCTGGGTGGCAAGCCCGGAAAAGGGTCTGAGCCGGTTTAACGAGAAAGGAAATAATTTTGTACCCGTAAACTCATCTCCCGCAGGCACTATTTCCATTTTTGAAGACAGCTCTAACAACTTCTGGATAGGCAGTGAACACGGTCTATACCGCTTCGACAGAAGGAACGAAAAATGGGAACACCTCCTGGTCCCTGAAAACAACAAAGTTTTTCAGATACGCCAGATTGTGGAGCATGAACCCGGATATCTACTTTTTGCATCCGACGAGGGACTCACAAAATACAATATAGCTACAGGGGAAACAATCTCTAATAAAGCAAATCTGAGCGTTCCCGACAATCTGAATGACAATTATCTCCATTCCCTGTTTATTGATAATGAAAACGGGTTATGGATTGGATCCTATTTCGGCGGTGTAAATTATATTCCACCTTTTTCCCGCATTTTTTCACACCACAGCAACCTGAATTCTACACTACCCGCAAGGATTGTTTCCGTATTTGCAGAAGCCGACCACAATAATGTCTGGATTGGATCGGACGATGCCGGTTTTTTCTTATGGAACCGGACGGATAATTCTTTCAAGAGTTTCAATAATTCTACCAAGAGAGGGCTGACATACCACAATATACATGCCTTATTACAAGACGGCAACAAACTATTTGTCGGGATGTATATGGGAGGACTCGACATCCTTGATCTTTCCACCAACACTTTCAGCAATCATAAGGGAGGGCAAGAACCGGGATCTTTATATTCTTCAAGCATTTATGCAATTTTCAAAGACAGCCGGGACATGATATGGATCGGCACAACAAAAGGTCTTAACCGTTACCATAAGGACACCGGTGTTTTCGAACGCATCTTTGATCTCAACCATGCGGATGTGGAATATATATTTGAAGACAGAAAGGGGTTTCTTTATGCCTGCTCATTGAACCGGGGACTTTATCGGCTTAATCCTGTAACCGGAGAATGGAAACAGTTCACGACTCCTGACGGCAAATCCGGTAATGAATGCGGGCTTCCAACCTATAAGATCATAACAGGTGCGGAAGACCCTGATGGAAAACTGTGGTTTGGGACTGACGGATGGGGATTGTTCGTTTTTGATCCGGAGCAGGAACGTTTTTATCAGGAACCTCTCCCCTCTTCCATACGGGTTGTCAATAAAATAATTCCCGAAGGAGGGAATCTCTGGATCACTACAAGCAACGGCCTGTATTGCTATAATCCTGAGTCGGGAAAAATACGGACTTTCGACAGGCTGTCTGGACTGCAGGATAATATTTTTCTGCCTAATTCAGGAATACGTCTCGACAACGGCAGCATACTACTTGGCGGCATTAACGGTTTTAATGAGTTTAATCCTTCTGATGTTGAATTCAATTCAAGAAATCCGAAGGTAATCTTAACCGACCTATCCCTTTTCAACCGTCGTGCCGAGGTTGATTCCGAAGGGTCGCCTTTGTCTTGTTCTCTTGCATATTCTGATCATCTGACTTTAAATCATGAACATTCCATTTTTAGCTTGTCGGTGGCACTGCTGAGTTATATAAATCCCGCTCAAAATAAATTCTTATATAAACTTGAAGGCTTTGATCCGGATTGGAATGAGGGACCCGCTGACGGAGAGGTGAGCTATACCAACCTTCCCCCGGGAAAATATAAGTTCATAGTGCGCGCCTCTGACGGTACGGGAGGATGGGACGAATGCTCTTTGTCTTTTCCTATTGAAGTGCTTCCTCCATGGTGGTTTTCCACGCCTATGTTGTTTGTATATGCAACACTTTTCATTGTGTCTCTTGTGCTGTTATATCTCCGTATGAAGAGAAAACAGAGGGAGGAACTACAGATAATGACTGCCCGTAAAGACAAAGAGCTTTATCAAAGTAAAATTGACTTTTTCACTCACATGGTGCACGAAATCCGCACACCGCTGACTTTGATTCTTACTCCTCTCGAATCTGTCATGAAATCAAAAGGGAAGGTTAGCGACGAATTGCCGACCCTGAACGTGATAGCACGAAACGGACAACGTCTGCTCAGTCTGGTAAACAGGCTGATGGATTTCAGAAAAATGGAATCTGGCTGCGTGTCTGTTGATCTGCAGTCTGTAGAGCTGCGGGCGAACATATACGAAATGTATAAAAACATTCTGCCTATGGCTGAAGCCAAAGGGATAAATGTGGATATCCGCACACCCGACAAAGAGTGCATGGCTTTAGCAGACACGGATGCATTGCGACATGTGGTGGACAATCTACTCTCCAATGCCTTAAAATTTACAGGTGATCACATATTGATTATCCTTGAAGAGACGGATAATGATTCGTATCGTGTCACCATAAAAGACAACGGGCGCGGTATTGAAAAGGAGGAACAGGAAAAAATATTTACCCCGTTCTATCAGGTGGCGGAAACTCGGCCGCAAGACAACATAGGGACAGGAATCGGTCTGCTTCTTGTGAAGAAATATGTGGAATTGATGCATGGCAGCCTGCAACTTGAAAGTTTCCCAGGAAGAGGATCTGCTTTTTCTGTCTCTCTTCCCAAAGCTGAAGATGAATCCCTTTTCATAGAAAAGGCAAATGTCGACACCGAGACTGTCTCAGCTCCGGTTAACCCTGAAAATACTGATAGCTGCAAAGACAGGATACTCATTGTGGAAGACAATAATGAACTTCTCAACTTCCTCCGATCCGTTTTCCGACAGGAATATGAGGTGACATGTGCATCCAATGGAAAAATAGCCCTTGAATTCCTTTCCCAGAATACCTACGACATTATTGTGAGCGATGTCATGATGCCGGAAATCGACGGCATCGAATTATGTAAACGTGTAAAAAGGAACCTTACCACAAGCCACATTCCGGTAGTTCTGCTTACGGCAAAAGTGGAAGACCGGGATTATATAGAAGGATTCGAGAACGGTGCCGATCTTTATGTCTCCAAACCGTTCTCTTCCGACGTATTGAAAGCACAGGTGAAGGGGATACTTAAGATCCGCAAACAACTGCGGAGAAATTTCAGCAGTGACCCGAAGATCCAACCGGCTGAGCTGGTTCCTAATTCAAGGATAGACAACGAATTTTTAAAGAAATTTGAAGAGATCGTTATGAAAAATCTATCTGATCCTGAATTCAACGTAGATGTCCTTGCAAAAGAATTAGGAATATCGAGAACCGGACTTTTCACAAAACTCAAGGCTGTGGCTGACATGACTCCAAACGCCCTGATCAAACGCATCAGACTCAACGAAGCCGCACGTTTGATCAGGGAGGAAGGATATCTTGTGAATGAGGCATGCTTCAATGTTGGATTTGCATCCCGCTCTCACTTCGCTCGTTATTTTCAGGAACAATTCGGAGTCAATCCGGCAGAATATAAATCTGTCCCCAAATCATAACCCTATAACCTTAACCGTTCGCTTTGCGAACGGTTAATTAATGTGCATTCAGCCAGTTGTCGGCAACGCCACATGAAGCAGTCAATGCCACTTTCCCACTGTATGCACCCTCCATGCCTTCCACAACGATTTTCTGCAATTCTGGCAACTCCTCGGGAACGACATCGAAATTCAATTCATCATGCACTTGCATGATCATCTTGGATTTCAGATTCTTTTCCTGCATTTTTCTATAGATCTCCACCATGGCGACCTTGATGATGTCGGCTGCGCTTCCCTGGATAGGAGCATTGATGGCATTTCGTTCGGCATATCCCCTGACAACCGGATTCTTACTGTTGATATCCGGCAGACGACGCTTCCTGCCCATTTTTGTGACTACATATCCGTGTTCACGTGCCAGTTCCACCGAATCACTCATATACTTATGAATCGTGGGGAATGTCTCGAAATAATTGTCGATAAGCTGCTTGGCATCAGCGCGCGGGATATTTAGACGTGACGAAAGCCCGAATGCCGATATCCCGTAAAGGATCCCGAAATTGGCTGTCTTTGCATGGCGTCGTTCATCCGCCGTAACTTCATCACGCTCTTTATGATAGATTTTGGCTGCGGTTATAGCATGAATATCATCACCTTTTCGGAATGCCTCAATCATGGTTTCATCGTTGGCAAAATCCGCCACAAGTCTAAGTTCAATCTGGGAATAGTCTGCCGAAAGGAAGAGATGTCCCTCATCCGGAATAAACGCCCGCCTGATCTCTCTCCCTTGCTCTTCCCTCACAGGTATGTTCTGAAGATTTGGAGATGAAGATGAAATTCTTCCTGTGGCTGTCACCGTCTGGTTATAGACGGTATGCACCTTCCCTGTGGCAGGATTGATGGCGGCAGGGAGAGCAGTAAGATAAGTGGAGAGCAGTTTCTTCAATTGCCTGTATTCAAGAATCTTGTTGACAATCGGATTCTTCATGGCAACTTTTTCCAACACATCTTCACTCGTGGAATACTGTCCGGTCTTGGTTTTCTTTGCCTTGGGGTCAAGTTGAAGTTTGTCGAAAAGAATCTCCCCGACTTTAGCCGGAGAACCCACATTGAATTCCTCCCCTGCAAGTTCGAAAATCTCTTTCTCAAGATCTGTCAGTCTTGCCTCAAGCGAATCCGCCGCATCGTTCAATGCAGCCACATCTATTCTTACCCCAGTGATCTCCATGTCGGCAAGCACAGTGGCAAGAGGGAATTCAACATTCCATAAAAGCTTCTCCATCCCCTCCTTCTTTATTTCATCATCCAACGGACGCTCAAGCCTTAATGCCACAGCCGCCTGTTCACAAGCCCATTTTGCAATCTCTTCCTCTGTTGACGGCTGGATCTTGGATCCCCGTTTAACAGACAATATCGGATCGGGGAGCATGTTGTAGTCCAGAAAAATAGATGCGAGCGTATCCATGGAATGACGCATCTCCGGCTGAAGCAGATAATGGGCGAGCGAGATATCGAAATAATTTTTCATACCGGCTTGCCCATCATTCCTGAGACGGTGGGCTATAACGTAATCACGTTTTGACTGAGACGTCACTTTCTTGATGTCTCCTCTTGCCAACAGGTCAAGCACACCGGCGGTTCCTGCTTCGAATACTGCAGGTATATATGCGGCTTCCTTTTCGGAAATAGCTACAGCCACACCCCTTATCTCAGCCGTCATATCGTTCTCCCCTTCTGCCACGATACAAATGCCGCAACGGGATAATCCGACGGTCTTGGACACGAGCTCATCCACACTTTCCTTAGTGTCGGATATTTTCCATTCCACAGGCGAAGTCTCGCTATGTTCTGCCGTATATGTGGAAGTGTTGTCTTCCCCTTCGGTATCAAAATCAAACAATGATGCTGGGAAACCGTTTTTAGGTTCCACAGGCTTCGCGGCATCAAGACGTTTCGACACTCTGTCACGGAGAGATTTGAATTCCAATTCCTTGAAGATTGCAAAAAGTTTGTCGCGGTCTTCCTGTTTTCTTACCAAATCTTCAGGGTTCTCCTCTACGGGCACTTCTGTGCATATCGTTGCAAGAAAATAGGAGTCGCGTATCTGTTGGGTATTTTCCTCCACTTTTTTCTTCAATGCACCTTTGAGCTCATCTGTACGCTTCAAAAGCTCTTCAACACTGCCGAAATCTTGAATAAGTTTGACTGCCGTTTTCTCTCCCACTCCGGGACAACCGGGTATATTGTCGACTTTATCACCCATGAGCGCAAGAAGATCTATCACTTGCGACGTTCTCTCTATCCCGTAACGCGCGCAAACCTCTTCCTCTCCACGGATTTCAAAATCTTGTCCACGATATGCCGGCTTATACTGCAACACATTCGGGCTGACCAATTGTCCGAAATCTTTATCAGGCGTCATCATATAGGTGGTGAATCCCTCTTTTTCGGCTTTTTTAGCCATGGTGCCGATAACATCGTCTGCTTCATATCCCGCCACTTCAAGTATAGGGATATTATAGGCTCTTATAATCTCTTTTATAAACGGAATGGACTGGCGGATATCCTCAGGCATGGCTTCACGTTGCGCCTTATAGGAAGCATCTGTCTCACTGCGGAATGTCGGTCCGTGGGGGTCGAAACATACAGCGATATGACTTGGATTTTCTTTGCGTATCACTTCTTCAAGCGTATTCACAAATCCAAAGATTGCAGACGTGTTGAATCCGCCCTGCGTGAGGCGCGGCATCTTTATGAGGGCATAATATGCGCGAAATATCAGCGCATACGCATCCAAAAGGAACAGACGTTTTTCGTTCATTGCGACAAATTTTTTGCTAATTTAGTAAATTAATCCTTATTGAGTGCCTTTGTTGAAGAGATTTTATTAATTTTGCACTTGATTAGCGTGTCTGCGCACGTTTCACAGCCGCTCTCGAAGATATGGATCAGCTAAATTTAATACAGACAAGGCTTGAAAAAGAGCTCCGCGAAATGAACGCCATCATCCATCAATCGTTGTATACCCCCAACGAATTGATGAATCAGGTGGTGACCAACTACCTCACCGTTAAAGGGAAACAGATAAGACCTATCATGGTGATTCTCAGTGCTGGGCTCTTTGGCAATGTAAATCAACACGTACTCCATGCCGGCGCGGCGCTGGAAATGTTGCACAACGCCTCGCTGATTCATGACGATGTGGTGGACGAAACCACTTTGCGCAGAGGCAGATCCACGGTGAATTCAATATGGGGAAATCATATCGCTGTCCTCGTGGGCGATTATTTCGTGTCTAACGCTCTCGCTGCCGGAATCCGCACCAACAATATCGAAATTATTTCGGCTCTCTCTGAGCTTGGTAAGGAACTTTCTCTCGGGGAGATCGATCAGATCTGCAATGCACGCGACCATCATTTCGATGAGCAGAGCTATCTTTCAATGATACGCAAGAAAACTGCATCTCTGTTTATGAACTGCGCAAAAATGGGTGCAGAAGCCGCCGGCGCTACCCCCGAGGAATATGCCCCGCTCGTAGACTATGCGGAACTTCTCGGACTTTGTTTCCAAATTAAAGACGATATTTTTGACTATTCCGATAATCAGGAGATTGGTAAACCCACCGGCAATGACCTTCGTGAAGGCAAAGTGACGATGCCATTGCTTTATGCCCTCAACAATGCCCCGGCAGATAAAGCGGAGCCGATGAAAGACCTTTTGCGCCGAGGGAACTTGTCGGATGAAGAGATTGCAACCCTCATTGAGTTTGCAAACAAAAACGGAGGGATCGAATATTCTTATTCCCGTATGGCTGAAATGCAAGAAGAGGCAGAAAGATATCTTGACGTGTACCCTGATTCTGATTGGAAACAGTCTTTCCGCGACCTCTTCGGCTACATTATCTCCCGCCACAAATAGACTGCATGCTCAAACCGTTTTTATATCCCGGAATTCTTGAAGCCGGCTGTGACGAAGCCGGCAGAGGATGTCTGTGCGGACCGGTCAGCTGTGCCGCTGTGATACTCCCTCCGGATTTCGAATGTCCAGAGCTAAACGACAGTAAACAGCTCACAGAAAAAAAACGTGCCGAATTGCGACCTTATATTGAAGAGAAGGCGTTGGCATGGGCGGTAGTGATGGTGGATGCAGAAGAGATAGACCGCATCAACATCCTTAATGCGTCAATAATAGGCATGCACCGTGCTCTTGACCGTCTATCAATCCGTCCCCAGCACATCCTCGTAGACGGCAACCGCTTCAAACCATATACCTCCCCTATTTCTACAGAGCGTCAGGAAGAGGGCGTTGCCACGGAAGCATTATCCGAAGGTGTGATAATTCCACACACCACAGTTGTAAAAGGAGATGCCACCTACATGTCGATTGCCGCCGCCTCGATATTGGCAAAGACCCACCGAGACGAACTTATGGACAATCTGGCGAAAGAATATCCCGGCTACAGTTGGGAAGTCAACAAAGGCTACCCCACAAAAGCCCACCGCGCAGCCATAGCCACCCTCGGCGTCACCCCCCTCCATCGCAAAACCTTCCGCCTCCTCTGATCTCCGTTGTCAGTTGTCAGTTGTCTGATTCACGTTGTCCGTTCTCCGTTGCTCGTTGTCCGTTACCAGTTGTCCGCACACTCAAATATCTAACGACCAATTCCCTAATGACTAACACCCTCTTCCGTTGTCTATAGCCCGTTATCAGTAACCCCATTATGCATTGTGCATTATGCATTATGCATTGAGTTGAGTATTATCAATTGAACTCGGTTCTCTGATTCCAAAATTCAACATTCAAAATTCTAATTACCTTAATTCCCTCGTCGTCTAAAAAACAGCAAATATGTAAAGTCGGGAAAAATTAGATTGCCAAAAATTTGGCAAATCCAAACATAACACCTAACTTTGCATCCACAAACCGAGACACTTGCCCAAGTGGCGGAATGGTAGACGCGCTCGTTTCAGGTGCGAGTGCTGAGAGGCGTGCAGGTTCGAGTCCTGTCTTGGGCACCCTAAAATCCCGTAACTCATTGAAAATCAAGAGTTGCGGGATTTCTCTTTTGATTTTTGTCCCCCGATTGTCCCCCAAATTATTTCTTAGCTGATTTTTGTCCCCAATTTTTTCATCGCAAGCCATGGATTTTCGATAAGGGCAAAGTTGCAGTGTTAAATATTTTAACACTGCAACCCACCACACCCAGTTAATAGATGTTAAAACACGCTGTAAATATTCCGTTCCTTACCATAATCTTGCATTGATTTACTCATCCGATTCTATAACGCTTGTCGCCACGTTCAAGTCTGTCAATATATGTTTGCCGTTAACCTCCGCGTTTAGACCTGCGTTTGGTTCAGCGTTCAGTTGCGCATTTGCCTCCACATCCGACCATCCGTTTGCATTTGCGGTAACACTTGCGTACAATGCCGCACAAAGGCCAGCGTTAAAACAAGCATCCACAGCAGGGAACAGACCCACATTCCAAGACTCATATCATAGCATAGCCGCTCCACCCTATTACGGATATTGAGAAAGCGGACGATTGCGGACGGTACGGTTCCAAAGCCAGACTACAAACAGTTTCAGGAGTAGTGCAGACTTTCGGATTACCCATAGTGCAATCCTAATCGACTTTTTGAGCAGGAACAATGCCAGCCGCAACAGCAAGGCTGCGACAATAACCACAGGGAGCAGGTATATAATCAGTAAAAGTTCAAACATATCAAGTGCGTATTAACTCGTTCCAACACTATTATTGGAATGTAAATATACTAAATTTCAACGACTTATGCAAATTTCCAAGCGATAAAATTCAGCCTAAACCGTTGAACTTTTGACAATTATCCGACGCAGCAGATTAAGGACAGTTGATAACACAATCTCTTTTTCCCTTAAAGCCATATTCATTGTATCACATCAAAAAAAGCGGAAATATTGTCTTGAAGATATAAAGACTGTATGACTTGAATAGATTAAGGTCTTATGTCTTTATGATATGCAGGTCGCATTTTTCGACAACATCCAATCTTATAGAGAATATCCTTGCAAGTCCGCGAGTCTTGAAAACATACCCATTTTATCGGTTGCAGGATTATTTACCGTATGGCTTGATGTCTTTAAGTCATACAATCTTGATATAACCGGGTCCTGAAACATTAAAGGTGTCCAAAGTTAATGCCAGTATGTCACGGGGTGCCTAACTTCGTGGCCGGAGTGAACGATGTGGAGTAATAGCCCTGTCGTGCAGAGATTGGGTAGCAAGTTGTGCTTTTCTCCGTACAAAACCGAGTTTTGCCCGTGGAAAAGCGACTTGCCGACCACTGCGCGGCGGTGGAGAATCACATCGTTCCTCGTGAATTAATGATATGGATATGAAGCAGCGAACTGAAAGATTTGAAATGAGGCTTACGCCTGAGGAAATTGCCGGAATCCGTGAAAAATCGAAACGCTACCACAGCGTGAGCAACTTTATAAGGATGGCGGTCAACGAGTTTTCGGATACCGATGCAAAGACACGCCTTGAATTGTGTAACGACACAGCCCGGCTATGCCGCAAATTCCAAGATGAGCTGTCCTGGATGGGGAGCAATCTGAATCAGGCTGTCAAACGAGCCAACGAACTTGCCGTAGCCGGCATCCTGTCCGAGAGTTATTTCAGGGATAATCTATCCCCCCTGATTGAAAAAGTATCGAGGCTCGTGGTGTCGATAAAGGAGGAACAGGCTCACATTGCCAAGAAAGCGACAAGGCTACGCTCTTAGCCGCAAGTCATACAGTCTGTCTTACATTATCGGCTCAAAACATATAGAGATAATGGTTTCAAGACATATAGAAATCTAAACATAATATATGATAGCTACAATACTTCCGTCAAGTTCCAACTTTCACGCAGTTGCATATAATGAGAAAAAGGTGGCCCTGGGAGTGGCACGCCTTCTTGAGATGAGCAATTTCGGCCATGTCGGGGTACTCTCACAGCCGACACCGAAAGAGCTTCAGGACTATTTGATAGCCTACTCTTCCCGAAATTCGAGAATCAAAAAAGCCCAGTTCCATCTGGCCATATCCTGCAAAGGACATGAAAAATCGGAAGATGAACTGCTTGATTTCGCCCACAGGTATCTCGGTGAAATGGGATATGGAAGCGAGGGGCAGCCTTTGCTGGTATATTCACATACCGATACCGACAACACACATATACATATAATCACCTCCCGCATTTCTCCAGACGGAAAGAAAATCAGCGACCACCATGAAAGGGTTAGGTCACAAGCCGTGTTGAACAGGCTTGTCGGAAATGATGTAAAGGCAAAGGCCGGTGAGGATCTTGCAGCCTCACTGACCTATACATTCTCCACATTCGCGCAATACAAGGCCCTGATGTCCTCGATGGGCTATGAGGTGTATGAGAAGAACGATGTCGTGTATATCAAGCGCGACGGTGCAGTGCAGGTAAAGATTAACTTTGCCGAGATAAGCGACAGATTCCAGAGGGTCAGTGTTGACGACAAACGCAGGAGGCAGTTGTGGGCCATGCTGCGGAAATACCGGGATGTAAGCTCCGACCGCCGGGAACTACAGGACGCGGTTAAACGCAAGCTGGGAATTGATCTCGTTTTCTTCGGACGCTCTGACAATCCCTATGGCTACATGATAGTGGATCATGCGAACAAAACCGTATATAACGGCGCATGGGTGTTGTCTATAAAATCACTTCTTGATTTCTCCACACCGGAAGAAAAACTCGCACGTATCGACGCTTTCATTGACAGGCTGCTGGAGGATAATCCGACAATAGACACATGGGCCATCAACAAAAAACTATTCCGCAGTAACGCATACATAAGACGAGGCGTGATATATTGCGGAGGAATCACACGGCCGCTAAAGGATTTTATGGCCTCCACAATTCTACGGAATGACAAGATTCGGAGGATAGAGTCTTTCCATCCCGGCTCAGCGTCCGAGCGCGACCTGCTCTGCCGTATATATAAGGTGAATACTCCGGAACTTGTAAGGCTCACCCCGTCACGGGATAACGGCTACCATGACGCGGTGAATAACCTGAACCCGCTCTTTGATGATGACAGTATAACAAATCTCCGTGCCGCCATACGTTCTTCAGGGTTCCACATCAGACATGAAGGCGATGAATGGTTTGCAATAGATTTTTCATCAAAAACAATCATCAATCTTTCGGAAGCCGGATTTGACACCCGTAAGCTCGAATACAGGAGATTTGAAAAACTCCGTCGCAGACAATCAACTGAAAAGCCTCGTGACAAAACAACCGGACGCGGCATAAGAGGTATGCGTGACGCGGCTTCCGGACGTGGGGAAAACCGTGAGTGGGAAGTTGGCTACCGTGGCGACTATAACCGCATAGATGATGAAAACAGCATAAAGATGTGACAAGGGATTTTGTCACCATGCCGCGATTGCGACATAAAGCCTTGCAGACAGCAGTATATGATGTCTGCAAGGCTTTATCCTTTTATGACTGCAAAACTGTATCACAATAAATTCCCAAGATTTGAAGAAAGGTGTCCAAAGTTACATATCGCGATGAAGCACCGTGGTAATTTTGCCATATGAATCATTGAACCAGGGTGTAATGGACGAATCAATAATCATAACATTTGCCAATCAGAAAGGGGGCGTAGGGAAAACGACTCTCTGCGTCACTTTTGCCAACTATCTTGTAAAGAAGGGGCTCCCGGTGATTGTCATTGACTGCGATTCGCAGGAGAGTCTGGCGCAACGGCGTGAGAGCGACCTGAAACGCTATCCTTCGGGAGATACCGCCATCCCCTATGAGGTTCTTCCTTTTTCATTGAATAAGGAAGAAGCCCTATTCGGGTTCATAGGCAACATCCGCAAAACACGGTGTGTGGCAATATTCGATTCTCCGGGGAATCTAAAACAGCAGGGACTCGTGACATTGTTCGCCAACTCCGACTATATAATTTGTCCCTACCACTACGACAGGACTACCATCCCCTCGACCGCCACATTCATCGCATTTCTGCAAAAGCTGAAAAACGTCATGGCCGGGAAAATGAACGCCCGTCTGATTCTCGTGCCGAACCGGCATGACGCGAGGGTCGGACGCCGTAGCGAGCTTATGCTGTGGGAGGAAACAAGGGAAACATTCAGCCGCTATGGTCTTGTGACTCCTAAAATCAATTCAAGGGCAGACATGGAACGCTTCTGCACACTATCGGATCTGGACGGACAATTAGAGGTCACACAGGCCGCTTTCGACACAATCTTCAAAGAAATATTCGGACACATCGAAGCTGACACTGAAAATGGATAACAATAACAATAATTTCCCTGATATAGACGGACTGCTCGGAAGCATCCGTAATGTGGCTACGCCTGTCGGCCATGCTGCCGGAACAACTACATCGCGTGAGGCTGCCGGGATACAGGAACCCGGTAATACTGCCGAATCCTGCATCAATATTGATGCAGCAGATCCGGTATGGGAGGCTTTCATGGAAAACCTTTCGTCCTACGGTTTTCGTGAACGGAAAGACGAGCGGAAGGTCTGCATGATTGACAAGGATATTGCCGACTCCCTCGATGAGTGCGACATCGACCGCAAATGCCGCTCCGACGTAATCAATGCCATCGTGAGGACATTCATAACAGCATTCCTTCCCCGGCTAAGGACTTATAGAAAGAAAAACAAGTCACTGCTTGACAAAAACGACAATATATGAAAAGAAAAAACTGGACTGAGGCTGAAACCACTTATCTCATGGAGAACTACCCGGCTATATCGGACACGGTTATGGCCGCACGGCTCGGCGTATCCCGCAGGACATTATCGAACAAGGCTCATGAGCTTGGTCTTGACAAGGGCATCAACCCGGAATGGCTGGAGCGCGCTGAAAAAGTGCGCGGGCTTTACAGCTCACGCTCATATACTGAAATCGCGTTGGAAACCGGCATCCCCCTACGTTCCGTCGCAAGGATCATTTCCAAACTGGGGCTTAACCGTTCAAAAAGAGAGGAGAACCGAATACGCTCACGTATAAGGAGAAACATTACCGACCGGGAGAAACGGCGCGTCATCTTCGGACTCGCCCCTCTGACGAGAATAAAGGTTGTCACCAACAAGCACCGGATAAAGTTGCGGCACGCCTTGAAGAAAGCCGGATATATAGTACAGCGCGGCCAGAATGTGATGTATTATCATCCGGAAATGGAACGCGACCATCGGCGCGAGAATGCCGGAAGAAGCGTCGGCCTCAGCTTTGAGCCGTGGGAAACAATAGATAACAAACTATGCGTAAACCTCTGACACTATGACATACGGACAAATCATAACGCTGCTGTTCATTCTGCTGATTCTATATTATGCAGGTCTGGTAACTATGGATATTATGGCCGCAAAACGAATGAAAGCATCCGAGGAAGCCAAAAACGAGGAAGCCGAAATTGACATATCCGGACTTGCTGGCGGTTTTGAACCCGTTGAGATCAATCGCGACAATTCGCGGCCCGCGACAGTACCGCAGAATATGGGTGCGGTCAGGTATAAGGAGCCTGTAATGACAAACGGCTATCCCGTAGATAGCCTGATAAGTAAGACAAAAAATGCCATTGAATCCGGTAGATATGACGACCTCAACAATCTTGTATATAAGTGTGAGGCGGCATAACTCTTGCCCGGCCACCGGCCTGACTTATCACTATGTAAATAAATCCCATTCTACTCTCTCTTTATAATACTGCCTTTATCGCCCTAAGTTGTCTTTAACGCCCTGCATTGCCTTTACCGCCCGATAACTTTTTTCAAAAACGAATATCATCGCAAATGCAGAAGATTAAAACAAAATGCCTGAGGACGTTGGCCCGTTTCAGCCGCTCAGGGTTCGCCCGCAAGGGCACGCTCGCGCTCGCCGCCGTCACAGTGGCCATCGGCGACGCAATGGCCGCCAGCAAGGGTGCCGCAGGCTTCACGAAAGCCACGCAGGAGGTCAGCTCCTACCAGACCCCGGTTTCCAATCTTATGAAGGCAATCGCAGCCGTAATTGTCTTGGTAGGAGCGTTTAATGTCTATTTCAAGATGCAGAACGGCGACCAGGACGTGAAGAAAACCATCATGCTCACCATCGGCGGATGTATCGCCTTCATCGCACTGAGCGAGGCGTTGCCGCTCTTCTTCAAGTAGCCGGAAGCGGAAAACCATACATTCATGGCGGCATACAACGACGGCTACCCTGTTTTCAAAGGGTTACAGAAACCACTGGAGTTCATGGGAATCCGTGGACGCTTCCTGACGCTTGCGGCAGCGGCGATAGGCGTGTCATTCGTGGGATTCATCGTGTTCTCAATCGCGCTGGGGAAGCTCGCCGGGTTTGTCGCCATGCTTGTCATGGCCGCCGTCGGGCTGGTGACAATCTATGTCAAACAGCGCGGCGGACTCCACAACAAGAAACGTGACCGTGGAATTTTCATTTATCACAACCTGTTCAAACGCTGACAGATGGCAAAAACGCATAAAAAAGTCTTTGACGGCATATTCGCCCAACTGGAGGAAACGGACGGCGACGTTGTGCTGTTCGACGCCAAGGGCTCCCCCTCGGTGATATTCTCAATGACTAATCCGGTGCCGCGCCTATGCACCGACCCGGAGCGTTATATGCTCTTTCAGGATGTCCTCGCAAACATAGTGCAGACCCTCGGCGAAGGGTACGCCCTTCAGAAGCAGGACATATTCTGCCGCCAGAGCTACCACCACGAGATACCCGACGGCGCGGAATACCTGACACGCAGCTATTTCGCATACTTCGATGGACGCGGGTACACCGAGATAAAGACATATCTCATAATAACGCAGGAAGCTCCCAAAGGGCAGTTCGTACAGTACGACCCCAAGCGGTGGCTCGACTTTCATTCCAAGGTGTCAAAGGTGGATGACATACTTTCCGAGAAAGGTATCCGGCACCGCAGGCTGTCGAAACCGGAGGTGAGCGAGTACATACACCGCTTCATGGCCTTACACTTCCGGCACGGGGCTTTCTCCATGACGAATTTCAAGGCTTCAGACGAATATCTCAGGACAGGGAACCGCGTTATACGCTCATATCCGCTGGTGGATATAGACGAGATAAACCTGCCCTCAGTGGTGAGGCCATATGCCGAAACAAGCGTAAACGGCTATCCGATAGCCACCGACGTGTTGTCATTTCTCGCTGAGGTGCCGCACGCCGACTGCGTGGTGTTCAACCAGGTGGTGCAGATACCGGGGCAGCGCAAACTGCTCCGCAAGCTCCAGGGCAAGGCGAAGCGTCACGGCTCGATGCCCGACCCCAGCAATAAAATCGCCAAGGCTGACATCGAGGAGGTGCTGAACATCCTGGCTGTGGATTCATCATTGCTTGTAAATACCAACTTCAACATCATAGTGAGCTGCGCACCGGACAAGGTTACTCCCGTGACTTCGTACCTCGAAACCAAGCTCTACGAGTGCGGCATAATGCCGTCGCGCACGGCCTACAACCAGCTTGAGCTTTTCATCGACTCCTTTCCGGGCAACGCCTACGGCTTCAACCCCGACTACGACCTCTTCCTCACGTTATCGGACGCCGCCCTGTGCCTCTTTTTCAAGGAACACCTCAAAGGATGCGAGGACACGCCTCTCACCACCTATTACACCGACCGCCGGGGGCTACCGGTGTGCATCGACATAACCGGCAAAGAAGGCAAGGTAAAGATGACCGACAACGCCAACTTCTTCTGCATCGGGCCTTCGGGCAGCGGCAAGAGTTTCCACATGGAGAAAAAATGCCCCAAACGGAGGCATAAGAGGCTCAAACGGATTGAGCGTAATGCGCTCATATTTAG
>CAMTMX010000006.1 GCA_947073495.1 uncultured Porphyromonadaceae bacterium | reverse complement strand
GATTCGAACTCGGGATACGCTTTTGGCGTATACACGCTTTCCAGGCGTGCCTCTTCAGCCACTCGAGCATCACTCCAGATGAAAATTTTTATTTTCACACCGCGAAGTTAACTCTTTTATTTCGATTGACAATAACTTTATGCGATTTTTTTGTAATTTTGTAGAAATTTATGATGTGTCTTATGATATGAGAAACGGTTTTCTTTCCCTAATATGCCTGTCGCTGATTCTAATCGCAGCGTCAGCTTGCAGCATGAAGTCGGACAATGGGGTTGTAGGGTTTCCCTCGGATTTCAACGCATTAGACGATGTGTCGAAGGTGGCATACGTCATGAAAAACTCTTCACCGGATTCTGTGGCACGATTTATATGTCAGGCATCTCTCGGTAATCTTCCGGAGGCAAAAATCGATACATTCGCCATAGCCGCAGCTTACGCATACGAGGAATATAATCAAAATGATTCGCTGTTAAGGATCTATAGCAGTGAAATAGACAGGTATCCTGAGTCATTGTCATTGCCAGACAAGATGAAAATATATTTCATGTCAGGGAAGTCTGATCCAACGAGGATGGGGTATCAATTAGGGCTTGAGTATGTGAATCATATCAGGGAAAACAATATGACAGTGGCTCAAATCAATGAGGAACTGAAAGAATTTAAAAATGCATGTGCGGAAGATTCTATTACCTATCGCAGGTTTATGAAAGGATTTCACATCGTCTTGAAACTTGATCACGGAAAGGATCTTCCAGAAGAAATTTACAATACATTTGTAGAATAATAGCTATTATAGTGTAATGAAAACAATTGCAGAGTATAGTGCTGATGTGGAAACAGCTATCCGCAATCTTGGATTTCCCGGCGGGAAATTGTCATCGCTTTACGAACCGATAGAATATGGACTTTCGGCAGGAGGCAAAAGAATAAGACCTGTTTTGGTGTTGATGGGAGCCGATGCATTCGGCAAAGATTCATCCAAGGCGTTGACTCCGGCTGTAGGGATAGAGACATTCCATAATTTTACGCTTCTTCACGATGATGTGATGGATAATTCCGACCTTCGCAGGGGCCGACCGACTGTCCATAAAAAATATGACGAGAATACCGCCATATTGTCAGGAGACACGATGTTGACTCTTGCCACTAAATATGTGGGCGATGTTGAAGATGCAAAATTGAGGAAAGTTCTTGACACTTTCAACGACATGGCTATTAAAGTGTATGAGGGCCAGCGTCTCGATATGGATTTTGAGAATTCAGATAATATATCTGTGTCTGATTATCTTGAAATGATAGAGGGTAAGACAGGGTCATTGCTCGGAGCTTCCGTGAAAATCGGTGCCATTATAGGCAATGCCTCGGATAGGGATGCCCAATTGATGTATGAATATGGTGTTATGACCGGACTTGCATTCCAGATCCAGGATGATTGGCTTGACACATTCGGCGACTCCACCACGTTCGGCAAGCCCATCGGAGGGGATATCATCAATGGCAAGAAGACATACCTTTATGTGGCGGCTCTTGCAGAGGGAGGGCAGACTGCCGAAGCGCTCAGGACAGCATTCAGTATACCGGCGGGCGACATGAGAATAAAGACCGTAACACGTCTTTATGAGAAACTTGGCATGAATGAGAAATGCAAGAAGGCTGTAGGCAGTTATTCTGCAAAAGCTCTTAAGGCGCTCAGCGCCACATCTCTCGGTGAAAATGAAAAAGAGGCATTCCGCAAACTTGCAGAGAAGCTTATCGGTAGAAAAAAATAAATGTAGATGATCGACACTCATACTCATCTGTATCTTCCTGAGTTTCCTGATGGTGGAGACGAGCAGGTTAAAAACGCAATCGGCGCCGGGGTGAACCATTTGGTTTTCCCCAACGTCGATCGTGACACCATTTCTCCTATGCTTGCCTTGCACAACCGTTTCCCGGAGAACACTTCGGTTGCGATGGGGCTTCATCCGACGGAAGTGGATGAAAACTGGAAGGAAGTAGTGGCTGACATGCAAAAACTTATTGCCGAAGGGGGATTTGTTGCTGTGGGGGAAGTGGGTATGGATCTTTATTGGGACAAAACGTATCGCGATGAACAGATGCTTGCATTTGCCGAACAGCTGCGCATTGCAGAGTCGATGTCCCTGCCTGTTATCATACACTGTCGCGAGGCTCTCGATGAAACTTTAGAAGTGATAAAGAGGGTACGCCCGACAGTAAAACTGATTTTTCATAGTTTTACCGGCACGCCGGATGACGTCAGAAAAATCAGAAAAGTGTGCGACCCGATGTTTGGAATCAACGGGGTGGTCACTTTCAAAAATGCCGACTCCATTCGCGATTCACTGCCCGAAATCGGAATAGACAGAATTCTGCTTGAGACAGATTCCCCTTATCTGGCTCCGGTACCGAACCGAGGGAAACGGAATGAGAGTGCTAATATACCATATATATGTGCGAAAGTGGCTGAAGTTCTGGGTAAGTCTGTTGAAGAAATCTCTAATGCCACCTCAGCGAACGCATGTAACACCTTTTGCCTATGACAATTCCCCTTGCCATTGTGACATTCCCCTTGACTCAACCTGTTGCCATATTCCTGTTGGTCTTGTTGATAATATTATTGTGTCCCATAGTGTTCCGGAGACTCGGCATCCCACAGATTGTAGGGCTTATACTTTCAGGAGTTGTGGTCGGTCCCTACGGATTTGATCTGCTTGCAAGGGACTCAAGTTTCGAAATATTCGGACAGGTGGGCATTCTCTACCTGATGTTTCTCGCAGCGGTGGAAATCGATATGTTCCACCTAAAGAAAAATTTGAAAAGGGGGATAGGGTTCGGCCTGATTACATTTGTCATTCCTATGGCTGCGGGTATCTTTGGATCGCGCCTTGCCTTCGGGGCTTCATGGGATACCTGTGTCTTGATTGCGTCTATGTATGCTTCCCATACGTTGATTTCTTATCCTATAGTAAGTAAGTTCGGGCTCCAGAATGCGAAATCGGCGGTGGTGGCGGTGTGTGCAACCATAGTGACTGTCATGCTCGCACTTCTTACATTGGCAGGAGTGGTAGACAACGCATCCGGTGGCTTTACATTCAAGAGGTTTGGGGTATTGTTTGTTTTGCTGACTTGTTATGCCGTTATAGTAGGATTTTCATTCAAATATATCACCAAATATTTCTTTAGGAAATTTAGCGATGAGGTAAGTCAGTATATTTACATCCTTGCCATGGTTTTCATCGCATCGCTTGTTGCCCAGCTTATCGGGTTGGAAGCGATTTTGGGTGCATTCTATGCCGGACTTGTTCTCAACAGGTTTATACCTGCACGGTCAGGATTGATGGGGCGTATCAAGTTTGTGGGTAATGCTATTTTTATACCCTATTTTTTGATAGGGGTGGGGATGCTTATAAACATTCATGTAATATTTAAAGGGTGGCAGGTTGGATGGGTCGCACTCAACATGGTTGTTGTGGCAATGTTTTCTAAATGGCTGGCTGCATACGTGGGTGCTAAATTTTTCCGGTTCGGCCCGACCGACAGGAATATAATGTTTGGTCTTACCTCAGGTAAGGCTGCCGCAACAATTGCGGCTACTATGATAGGGTATAGCCACGGACTTCTTACAGAAGACATGATGAACGGAGCTGTTCTAATGATTCTGGTGTGTTGTCTTGTTTCAACGGTCACTACTCAGAATGCATCGAAAAAATTGCGTATCGAACGTACCGAGGCAGAGCTAAAGGCAGATGGAGAACGGGTGCCGGGTGAATACGCGCGTCAGCTTGTGGCTGTAGCAAACCCCGTCACTGCAGAGGGTCTGATGCGAATGGCGCTCCTTATGAGGAATCCCAGAAATCAGAATCCGGTGACAGCTCTCTTTGTGAGGAATTCTGACGATACGAGGATTCTTGAAATGGGACGTAATGCACTCCGTTCGGCGGTAGCGGCAGCGCAGGCGGTGGACATCGAGGTCAACGATATAGAACGATACGATATCAATGTTGTTGCGGGAGTCACAAATGAGGCGAAACAGAACAGGGCAAGCGACATCATGATAGGTCTGCACAGGAAGTCAAATATTGTCGATACGTTTTATGGCTCGATGATAGAGCAGTTGCTTCAGGCAACCCATCGCATGATATTTATTTCTAGATGCTATTCCCCTGTGATGACATTAAACAGGATCATGGTATTTGTGCCTGACAAGGCTGAATACGAGACCGGGTTTCAGACATGGGTGGAAAGGATTGGGAACCTTGCCCGACAGCTTGCCTGCAAGGTGATATTTATGGCATATCCCGTCACAGCCTCCTTTATTAAAAATGTTCTTGAAGATGAGCATTTTGAAATACGTCATGAATATCGTGAACTTCACAGTTGGGATGATTTCATATTGTGTTCAGCCGATATAGAAGAAGAGGATCTTTTCATGGTGGTGGGTGCAAGAAAAGGTTCTATATCTTATTCCGGAGATATGGAAAATCTTCCTACTTTCTTAGGCAGAAATTTTTCGCATCATAATCTTGTTGTAATATATCCCGAGCAATTCGGAGGATAAATCAGAATTAAAACTGTCTTCTGATTGAAAATAAAATAAATAATGCTATATTTAAAATGTTAGATTTTATGAAAAAGACGTTTTTATATGCTCTGGCGTCGATAGTTATAGTTTCATGTTCCGGAAATGGAAATAAAGCTGCTGAAGATACAGACTCCATTACTGATTCTCTGGAAAACACGGAAGAGATGAGTGAGACCTCCAATTATTTGCTGACAAAAGAAGGGGTGGGCAGCATATGGATAGGTCAGTCGATCAATGATGTGCCAGATTCAATTTCCGGGTTGTATACTTATAAGGAGATGGGGGCTTCTCCTGATGCTGTCACAATTGAATTTAAGGGACCACAAGGAGGACATTTTGTCGCGTATGATTTCGGTGAAGGAAAAATCGACGTGATTAATTTGATTGACTCTTCCGTTAAGGTGGATGCCCCCAGAGGAGAATTCGGAATCGGCGATAAATTCACAAATGTGTTACAGCTTCCTGGTGTCGAAGAAGAGTGGTCCGGGTATGATAATGTCGGCACATGGTATTGGAAATGGAACGGACTATGGTTTGCCCCGTCCCAGGAATCGATATCTGAAAGTCTGAGCAGGCGTCTGTATCAATCTGAACAGGCTCCTACTCCTGTGGATTTTGATGATAATGTCACAATCGGCTTTATAGGAACAGGATTACCATATTGAAATATACTGACTGGCAAATGCGGGCTGATTTTTTATCAGCCCGCATTTGATGTTCAAGTTCCCGATATTAATCAGCAGGATTTGCCTTCACTTTAAATCTCTTTCCCATAAGCGGATGGTCTTTTATATACCTGATAAAATTTATGCGAGACGATATTCCCGGATTATAGTCAAATATATTTTTAGATTCTTCGTAAGCGGATCCTAATATTTCAAGTCCGGTAATGTAATCATCCCCCATGCCTATGTTTTGCATAAAGCGGTAAGCATACAGATCCGCTTCCCTGATTTGGTCGTCTGTATAATTGAAATTATATTGTACGGTTTTCAATTTGGGCTTGTCTTTTATTTTGTCTAAAGCATCCACATATTTTTCATAACGGTATTGTTCTTCAACGAAGTTGTCATCGTCATGACAATCGCCCGGCAAAGCTGCCTCCATGCCGACAGCTGCTGCTACAACAGCACCTAACAGCACCCCGCCTACCACTTTGTCTTTGCGCCGTTGTTTGGCGTCGGCATACAACTTTCTGAGTTTGTGCTTTAGTACCCCATGTGCGAATTCATGTGCTACGTATCCTTTTAATACGGAAGTGTTCATTCCTTTCCATGAAAAAAGAGATGAGGTTATACATATGGCAAAACCATCATCGGTAGGCGCTGAAAAAGTTCTGATTTCATCAGAATGCAATATGTGGAGCGAACATTTCAAATCCTTAGGCATGGTGCCCATATTTAACAATAATGTGTCGCAAAATCCTTGGAGCTCTTCAATTACAGATTGATTGACCGCAGCATAAAAATGCGGCAATTTTGAATATTCAAGCAGAGCTTCTTTTTCAGCCCCTTTGTTTTTGCGGATATCTTTGAGAAACGTGTTTAAATCCCGGTTTCCGGATAAAGACAACGACCAAAATGCCGCCGGATTCTCACGGCAAGTGTCTTTTGCGATAGAGGGTACATCATATTTTTCAATAAAATCACGATATTTTTTCTCCTCTTTTGTAGTTGAAGACATCACTAAATAAGAGAATATGAGTAATAGGAATAGAAAAGACTTTTTCATGACAGACAAGATTAAATTTGATAATTACAATATGTCACAAAATTATAAAAAATATTGAGACTATAGTGATGAAAATATAAAAAACCACTTGTATTTTGATGAAAATCAACAATACAAGTGATTCCGGATATAAATATGGATATTTTGGAGAATTATTTCATAAGGTCTATACGGGAGGCATCTCCTACAACCCATACGATATCGCCTTCCCTGAGGACTGTGGATGGTCCGGGCTGTTCAAATTCGTCTTCACCTCGCTGCACTTTTACAATCATACTGTAAAAATCTGTGCGAAGATTGGTTTGCCCAAGCGGCACGTCAATAATAGGAGACCCGGAGGTAAGCCTTAGGCTCCTGAGAGCTATTTCCGGCTGGGTTGTCTGTACTGCCTGAAAAGCTTTCTCATCCCGTTCGATGTCGTCGTTAAGTTTCTTGATCTGTTCATCTGTGCCGATCACTCCGAGTACATCTCCAGGGAAAATTCTGGCATCTACGGAGGGGAGGGGCATCATTCGGTCTCCTCTCTGGATACTTGACACACTCACTCCATAATCATCCCTTAATCCTGAATCTTTTAGACGGTCTCCAACAAACGGACAGTATGCACCAACCTGAATGTAAGCCTGGTGAAGATCACTTACGAGGTTGTTGTTCAGACCAAGTCGCGTATTTTCACGTATGTTGAGATTATCGATAAATTTCTTTTCCATATTTCCGTATCTTGACATCAGTTTTGAAGATGCGAAGATGATTATCAAGGCAAAGAATACAGCACCGGCAATCCAGGCAATCAAAGAATTATATGCTATTGTCATCAAATAGACGATAAAGAACAGGGTTACAAGATATCGTATGATTTTCATTGCCACCAGCGGAACATCGTAGAAACTCGCAGAAGCATGCAGTTTCATTTTTTCATCAGGTTTTGTAGAACTGAAAGAAAGAGCAAAGAGAAAGGGAAGCATGCAGACAAATGTAATCGTGGTGGCTGACAATCTCCCCCAATCGCCTAAATATTGCTGGCACAGAGGGAATAAAAATTGTTTTGAAATAAGGATTATAGCCAGCAACACGACGGAATATAATACTATCCTCCATAGATATCGGCTCAATATGTCGCGCCACAAACGCTTGGTCTCGCTTGAGTCTGTCACCTGTTTTGAATACCGGTCGATAAGGAACCCGAGTTTTGCAGGGAGATGTCGCTCAACGATATCATAAGCCGGTTGAGACATTTTTACGAAATAGGGGGTGGTGAATATTGTAATCACAGACACCGCTACGATTATGGGATATAAAGAGGGTTCGAGTACCCCGAGACTCATACCTAAAGAGGCAATGATAAAAGAGAACTCGCCCACTTGAGTCAATGTGAATCCGCTTTCTATTGCCACCCTGAGGGTCTGACCTGTCACCAACATTCCAAGTGTCCCGAAGAATATCATTCCACAGATAACAACTATGGCAAGCAGGAGAATCTCCCACCAGTATGATACAAGTATTCCGGGATCTACCATCATACCTACGGAGATAAAAAATACGGCTCCAAAAAGGTCTTTCACGGGTTGAACCACTCTTTCCATACGCTCCGCTGCCATGGTTCCTGCCAGGATAGATCCCATCACGAAGGCGCCGAGTTCCAAAGAAAAGCCACAAGTCACGGAGAAGACAGCCATTGAGAAACATAACCCCATCGCCACAATAAGTAATGTCTCGTCGTTAAGGAAGCTTTTGACTTTAGTAAGGAATGTTGGCAATACATATACACCGACCACAAACCATATAATAAGGAAAAACAGCAGTTTCCCAATGGAGAAAAGTAGTTCCATACCCTCTACGTTGCCCATTGCGAGCGACGAAAGAAGCACAAGCATAAGGACTGCGAAAAGGTCTTCTATAATCAAGACGGCGAGCACGAGGGATGCGAATTTCTTTTGTCGCATTCCGAGGTCGGTAAGCGTCTTTAGGATTATTGTGGTACTCGACATGGAAATCATACCTCCAAGGAATATGCAGTTTATGGAATTCAGGTGCAATATTTTCCCGACTCCGAAACCTGCGAATGTCATTCCGGTGATAATGATCAGGGCTGTGATAATCGCAGATGACCCGGCGTTCATAAGTTTTTTGAAACTGAATTCAAGTCCAAGGGTAAACATAAGGACCACAATGCCGAGATCCGCCCAAAATTCTATGTTGGCGAGATTTGAGATAGACGGGAGATATACGAATTTAGGGCTTGCGAGAAACCCTGCAAGTATATATCCCAACACCACAGGCTGCTTGAGTTTTTTAAACAAAAGAGTCACGACTGCTCCCAAAAGAAGAATCCATGCAAGGTCGCCGATAAGTCCGTTGGTATGGTCTTCTTCGTTGGAAACGGGATTGTCTCCATTGATTTCTGTATAAGCCGCTGTCTCCATATCAGAGACAGTTTCCTGGATTGAGTTTTCCAGATCGTATGACATCGGTAGGGTTATCATCCGTATTATATGATATAAAGTCAATGATTATTTGTTAGATTCTGGGATATGCCGTCCATATCTTTGCACAACATATATATCGTAGTATGATAGAAGGAGAGTGGTGAGGGGCAGGGCTATTATCAGCCCCATAAATCCGAGGAGAGAACCCCAGATAGATAGGGAAAGAAGAATGATCGCCGGGTTGAGTCCCATCGCCTTGCCCATTATCTTGGGAGTGAGGATAAGATCCTGTATGCACTGGACAATAACATAAACAGCCATACTCTCCCAGAAGATTACCCAGAAATCCACACCTGTGCTTGCAGTGCAGACAATACATAATACAACTGTAATAGGCAAAGAGATCAGCTGCAGATATGGAACCATGTTTAAGATCCCGATAAACAATCCGAGCACCACTCCCATGGGAAGTCCGATTATGAGGAACCCAATGGAAAACAAAATCCCGACAATAAAAGCAATTAAAAATTGTCCCCGGAAATATCTGTTCATAGCGTTTTTAATGTCATTGCCGATCTGATATGCCCACTTGCGGTGGTTGACGGGGACAAGGTGCTTGAATCCCTGCATTATCCTTTCATAGTCAAGCATTATAAAAATTATGTATAGCACGACAATCAGCCAGCTAAGCACTCCGAATATAAAAGCGAATCCGGAACTAAGGAATGTCCATGACGACGAAATGGTGCTTTTGATCAGTTCTTTCCATTCCTCTTTCGAAAGCAGTTTGGAAATTCTTTCAAAATCGATATTCTCTCTCAAAAAAGAATGTATACTGTCGGAAAAATATGGAATCTGAATTTTAGTTGAGGCATAATGGCGAAGCATTTGTGTCATTTCATGTGTTTCCGATACGAGATATGGAATGAAAAGTATGCAGAACGCTGCTGCTATGATAGTGACTTCCAACAATGTGATAAGCACAGGCACGAACCTGTTTTGCAGTTTTGTGATTTTCATGTTCCATCTCACAATGGGTTCAAGCATATAGGCGACAAGACAGGCAACCAAGAATGGTAGGAGCACACCCTTGAGCAATTCGAGCATAAAAAGGATTCCAATCAAGAGAATCACTGTAAACGAAATCCTGACAACTCTGTCGAATGTGTAGGGTCGTCTTGCGGGAGAGTCTGAAATATCCATCGGAATTTTGGTTAGCGGAATTATTTTTCAGACGTAAAATTAGCAACTATTTCTCAAGTGACAAAAAACTTGAACAAAATTCCGAAATCTTTTGTAACTTTGTAGACTCACATTGATGTCGAATAAACGTTTTATTATAAAAATGTATAATTTAATACGGCGTCATATCAGATTTAGGAATGGTTAGAAATATATTTTTAATAGTTGCGCTTATTGCTTGTTGGGCAGCCTCAATGGCTCAGGATGTAAATCAGGCGGTGGAGCGGTTTGTAAAGGCAAGTGGAATTAATCCGGAGTCGGTGGCTGTGATGGTCACAGATTTGTCTGACAATAAGGTCATCGGAAGCCACAACACATCAAAGCCATTGATACCGGCTTCAATTATGAAGTCTGTGACTACGGCAGCATTGTTAAATAAGGTAGGCCCTAATTATCGCTATCATACCGGGATTTTTATCGACGGACCGCTTGACATGGGTATTTTGCGAGGAAATTTAGTGATAGTGGGATCGTGCGACCCGTCGGTCAATTCTATGTCGGAGCCATATGGACAGGATATCATAGGGGAAATAACTGATGCATTGCGTCTTGCCGGAATAAATAAAATCGAAGGGAGGATAATTGTCGATGAGTCAGAATTTGCAGGCAGTCCACGTCCTGATTCCTGGATGGCGGCGGATTTCAAAGAGTCATACGGCACGGGGATACACGCTTTCAACTTTGAAAATAATGCAAGAGGAGGCAGATCCGTGGAAAATCCCTCGTCTGTTTTCATATCCAGATTGAAAACTGCTCTCGGCAATGAAATGATCACTATCGACGGTAAGGATTTAGGTGAAGGCGAAAGGACTCAAATATTTGATCATATCTCCCCTCCTATAGATGAAATTATGCGTTCTTGCATGATGAGGAGCGACAATATGTTTGCAGAGGCATTGCTCCGCACCTATGGTAAACTTGAAGGGAAGGATGGTTCCACCTCGAGTGCCGCTAATAGGGAATATGCCTTTTGGGTAGAAAAGAAAGTGCCTATGGATGGTGTCGAAATAATTGACGGGTCCGGACTCTCCCGCCAAAATAGGGTGACGGCAGAGTTTATGGATGGAATTTTGACCAAGATGAGCGGTGATGCAACATATGCATCTTTTTTCCCGCTTGCAGGACAGGAGGGCACATTGAAAAAGTTTCTTGCGGAAACCCCGCTTGACAGCTATATCGCCATGAAGACCGGAAGCATGAAGGGGATACAGTGCTATGCCGGATACAAGCTTGATGAAGATTATGTGCCGACACACTCTGTGGTCATCATAATGAACAACATCGTTGGAAAACGCGATCGTGCCAAGAAAGCTGCCGAGAACATGTTGTTGGATATATTTAAAAACGAACCGGAGCAAGTTGAAGCTGTTCAGCAGGCTCTAAATCCAGAAGAATATGAATAAAGAAGAATTAAACGGATTGCTTGATAATATTTATGAGTTGGAAGGATTGGTGCATCTTGCGCTCGCGCGTGAAGATTGTCCGGAATCTCTTCCTGAGTTGATTGTGCGTAAAGCAAACTCTTTAACACAGCTTGTAAATGAAATCGGTGGAGAACTGCATATAAATCCTGAAGATCTGCAACAAGTGCCGGAGGTTGTTGAAAACCGGGAACCGGATGAAATAACCGAAGATATCGTTCCTGATGAGAAAGACGCCATGGTCGAAAATGAAGATCTCGCAGACGATGTTGAGGATGGACAGCATTTTGAAGATGATGCTCAGAATGAGATTGGTGACATTCCAACTATAGTCAACGAATCGGCATCCTTGGAGAACACTCCAATAGAAGAGATATCGCCTTCTGTCGAAGAAATAGAAGAATCTGCATTCGCTGCATATACTTTACCCACCGAAGAACCTGCTCCACAGCCACAAAAAATTGTAGAACCGCGTGGCAAACTTGTCTTCACCATCAACGACAGATATAGATTCAAACGAGATCTATTCTGTAATTCAGACGCTGATTTCAATACGACGCTTGCGCTCGTCGCGTCGATGGACAGTTATGATGAGGCGGAAGATTATTTCCTCGGAGAACTTCAGTGGAACTCTCAAAGGGAGGAAGTCATGGATTTTCTTGAAATCCTTAAGAACTATTTTAAATAAAGCATGTTGCTTATTGGTTTAGCCTTCACTTATATTATAATTCAGATTCATGAGCGGCAAACTATATATTGTGCCTACCCCTGTAGGCAATCTTGAAGATATGACATTCAGGGCTGTGGAAGTGTTGAAAAATGCGGATCTGATTCTTGCTGAAGACACAAGGACTTCGGGAGTCTTGCTTAAGCATTTCAATATATCCGCCCCCATGCGCAGTCATCATAAGTTTAATGAGCATGAAGAGGCACCTAAGATAGCTGAAAGGGTATTGGGGGGAGAAAATATAGCACTCATATCTGATGCAGGCACCCCCGGCATTTCAGATCCGGGCTTTATGCTTAGCCGGGAATGCCGGCGATTGGGTGCAGATGTGGAGTGCCTTCCGGGTGCAACGGCATTCGTGCCGGCATTGGTCGCATCAGGCTTGCCATGCGACAGGTTTGTGTTTGAAGGGTTTTTGCCTCCCAAAAAAGGAAGGGCGACCAGACTGTCGTTGCTTGCCGATGATGACAGGACTATTGTGATTTATGAATCTCCTAAAAGACTGCCGCGAACTTTGCGCCAGCTTGCTGAAAGTTTCGGGGAAGAAAGGGATGCATGTGTGTGTAGAGAGATCTCAAAATTGCATGAAACCTATCATCGAGGCACACTTGGAGAACTTTCAAAATATTTTGAATCGAACCAACCCAAGGGAGAGATTGTTATCATTATCGGAGGACGCGCAAAAAAGACCCGCGACTCTGAAGATTAAACTTAAACTATAAACTCTAACTGCGGCAATGCCGCCAAAACCAATAGTCAAGATGAAGAAAAGTTTTATCATTCTAGGAATTGGAGCGTTGATGCTCGCATCCTGCTCTGGCAACAGCCAGAAATTAGCTGAAGATTCAGCACGTATTGCAGAGCTTCAGGCAGATTATGCTGAGGCTAACAGTTTTAATGACTCTCTCATGCTCCTTATGGGAGATATCTATACCGGGCTTGATTCAATCAACATGCAGGAGGGTCTTCTTCATAACATGGGTGCCGGTGATAACGTTGACCGTCGTGCAGAAATCCGTCAGAACCTTGCCAACATTAAGGCGCGTCTTGCTTCCAACAAGGCTCTTCTTGATGACATGGAGGCAAAACTTAAGGCAAGCGGTAAAGATAATAGTGTGATGAGCAAGACTATCACTCAGCTCAAGGATCGTATCGCACAGCAGGATCAGAAAATTGCCCAGCTTGAATCGGATCTTGCATCGGCAAAAGGTCAGATTGAACAGTTGACTACACAGGTGACTGAAACCCAGGAACAGGTAAAGGCTGAAACAGAGGCTAAGGAAGCTGCTCAGGCAGCTACAGAGGCAGTGGAAAATGCAGCCAACACTGTTTATTATGCTATCGGCACCAATAAGGAATTGAAGAAGAACGGTCTTCTTGAGAAGAAATTCCTTGGTCAGACAAAGGTGCTCAAGGGTGATTTCAATGAGTCATATTTCACAAAGGCTGACAAACGTTCGCTTTCAGTGATTCCAACAGGAAGCAAGAAGGTAAAGGTTTGGACTAATATGCCCGAAGGGTCATATCAGATTGAGGAGAATGCAGATAAGACTAAAACTATCCGTATCACCAATGCCCAGCAGTTCTGGAGCATGACTCCCTTCCTTGTGATCCAGGTTGATTAATGATTATCATTAAAGTTAATAGATGCTTCTTTTGAAGCTTTAAATAAAAATGGAGGCACTTAATATTAAGTGTCTCCATTTTTTGTAATTTTGTAATATTACAGTTTCTAAGGCACACTTTGTTCGCGCCACAATCAAGATTTGTGGAGGTGGGGTTAGGGAGAAGAATTCGGTAGGAAATGTTATTTAAACAATGTAGATATGTGTAGTTTTAAAATAAAGAAATTGAGTATCGTTTTATTGACACTGGTTTCAATGACGATTGTGGGATGTAAACCTACAGAGAAAAACTATAAATCGGCATACGATGCGGCTGTCAGCAAACGCCAGGCTTCCGAGACTCTTGATGCTGATTTGGGGATTCCCGGAGTCAAACTTCAGCAAGTGGATGGCCCGGCGACAAAGGTTGTAAATGGCGACACGGTTTATGTAGCCGTCCAACATCTTAAATTTGTCGATGGAGAGGAACATGAAATGCACCGTTATAATGTCGCTGTGAGTGCATATAAAATGAAAACTAACTGTGCCGCCTTGGTTAGCGATCTGTTCTCTAAAGGTTATCAGGCTTTCGGAGTGCAGGATCCGGAAGGGATGTTTTATGTAATAGCCGGTTCATTTGACTCGCTCGAAGAAGCCGCAACATTTGATAAATCGTTTCAAACCAAGGAGAAGAAACATGTTTATTCCGGACTCCCGTCAGCACCGGTTATAATAGAGAGACGGTAGCCGGACCTAAGAGCGCGTTCCTTAAAATTTCGGGGCCGTAGGGGCAGCGATTTTTAAGGAACGCGCTCTAAGTTGTCTCCGTCAATATTAACAATGAACCAAATGGAGATTAATCATGTTTCGATAGAGTAGCGGCAAGCGTTTTTTTATCTTGCACTAAAACGGATTGTTTAATATTATCAAATCAAAATGTTATGAGTTTCATTTGGTACATTCTTATTGGTATAGTTGCCGGTTTTGTGGCAGGGAAGCTGATGCGGGGCGGAGGTTTCGGTCTCATTGTAAATTTGGTTGTAGGTATCATCGGAGGTGTTCTTGGAGGGTGGTTGTTCGGACTGATCGGAATTTCAACTTCGAGTATAATCGGTAATTTGATAACCTCGGTAGTCGGTGCTGTCTTCCTTCTATGGATAGTCGGACTTTTAAGCCGAAGTTCCAATAAATGAATAATTCAACTTTCGAAAGCGAAAGTTGAGGGTTAAAAGATTAGTATAAAAACTGATACGGCTGCCGATAGTCAGGTCGGCAGCCGCATCATTTTTTTGTATCCTTTATTACTTTATTGGTGGATCAATACATAGGGGTGAAAGGTTCGGATTTTTTGAGGGCGTGGTTTGCTTCGCCTATAAGATCTTTTTCTTTTGTGGTGTCAAGTTTCATGACTGATGCACCTTTGCGTAGATCGCATTTGGAGAGATCAATGTAGTAGCATCCCATATTTGTAACTATATCGAAATAATAACGGCGGCTTTTAATGTCAGCAAACGATCTCCATTGAGTGGATGATACATTGGGTTCACCTTGGATCAGATATGTATATGGCACGCACGAAGGGACAAGGATACTTTTACAGATGGAGACTGCAAGGTCGGGATCACTGACCTCTTCCACATGATGTGCAAAAAAGTTGGCGCGAACACAACGGTCGGGGCTGCTGACCGTACCGGGAAGCATGTGTTCCCCACCGATCTTATCCCAATAGGCCAATATGGCGCACATATCCGGCCACTGTGGGTCGTTAGTCATTGCCCAGATATCTCCGGGATCATATATTTTGACATCGCCGTGGTCAAATTCCAGAATCGCGGTTTTTCCGGAAGCATCTGTGATTCCCCAATGAAGTGTTGAAACTGTCCCTCCGTCAAAAGTTGCTCCGCCAAGAGAGAAATTATGTTTCTCAAGCACTGCGACCACTTCATTTGTAGTGGCATTCATGTCGAGGAGCCAACTGATAAAAACAGAAAGAGACATAGGAGGAAGGTTGCGTGTGTCTTCATTATCATAGACTGTCCCTTTGCAGAAAAGTCCATTAATGACGAGTCCCTTTTCATTCATACCCTCTGTTATCCCTCCATCATAGCCAACGGCATAGACGGCACCATATTTTGATGTCCATTTAATTGCGCCGGGAGCGTTGGATCCCACCTTCTCCATTCCTGCAGGGTAGACATAAAGATTAGTCGGTATCGGAGTTTTCCAATCGAGAGAACGTCCGACAACAAAAACGGAGTCTGCTCCGTGGTAGATCACACGTGTACATGCACCGGCTTCCCTGGCACACATAAGGGATGCTCCCATAACGCAGCCGATGGCTGCAATTTTAAGTGTATTCATAGTCATAGTGAATTGTTTTAATTAATTATATAATGACTTAAAGGCAAGAAATTAAACAATGGGTTTGTAATATTTTATCTTGAAGACAGCGTTTGCTTCAATATAATATCGGTTACCTTTTAATCTCATACCCAACTATTTTAGTGATTGAAATTTGAATCATATAATAAACAATTAAATTGTGTTCCGGGTTTGCAAGGGGACGTATTATTTGGAACTGACAAAACACTTGATATTTTTTTATAAAATATCAAGTGTTAAATACATGTTAAATATGTGTTAAATACATGTTAAATATGTGTTAAATATATATTAAATATGTGTTAAATATGCTTTGTAATGTAGAATATGTTTGATTCTAAAAATATTAGATATTATATTTGTAGAATCAAAATGATTATTAACTAAATACCACTTGACCATGAAACACTCTAAAGCAATTTAATTTTTCATTCTATTATAAAGTGGCGGCCAAAGCTATGGGATGGGTGGGAGCCGCGATAGTTGTATATGATTTTTCAGAGTGCATGAATTGGCTTTGAATCTGATATTTTAAAAGTAAATTGTCGTAATAATGATGTATTTAAAATGTGTGGGAGATAACATCGTATATGATGTATTGCAGTATGTGGTGATAATTTATGCCATAATTATCATTGCAAGAGTACCAATAAAAAGATCATCGACTGGAAAAGGAGGAACGCTATTCAAATGGATGGCATACATGTCGACTTTCTCGGTTGCATTGATGTTTGTTTTTATCGACTGGAAATGGATAATATGTGCCTTGAAGCCTTGGGGTCTGGATATTACATGGGCTCCATACGGCGCTCTCTTCCTTGACACTGGTTCATCACATAATGTCTCAGGCTTGTTATGTTGGTTTGTAGTTCTTGCTGCCGGTCTTGTTTCTTTGATATACTTCATCAATCGTAAAGATATGAAATATTCCGGCAAGGAAAAGGAAGCCATCGGCGTGTATCCCAGGTCGAAATATATAATTTGGAGTCTGTTAGGAACAGGGGGTAGCCTGTATCATATCGTTTTGTGGATTATTCAGACATAATGAGCTGAATCTCATTTCCTGTGGTTTGGAAATATGGTTTAAAGGAATTATATTTGCAAAAATATTACCCTAAAACCAGACTCTATGAAACGAATTCTGTTTGCAGGTATGATAGCCGCCGGAATTATGCCGGTAATGGCTGCTACTGCTAATGAGGCGCGACTGTTGCGGTTTCCGACTGTCAATGGAAATCAGATAGTGTTCAGTTATGCCGGCGACTTGTATTCTGTTCCCGCTACCGGGGGCGATGCGAAGCGTCTTACCTCACATATCGGCTATGAGATTTTCCCCCGTATATCCCCCGACGGAAAAGAAATTGCTTTTACCGGACAATATGACGGCAATACGGAAGTGTATGTAATGCCTTCAAACGGAGGGGAGCCCAAACGACTGACATATACATCCACCAACTCACGAGACGATCTTGGCGACCGTATGGGTCCCAACAACATGGTGTTGACATGGCGTCCGGACGGAAGTGGTGTCGTATATCGTAACAGGATAGGCGACAGTTTTACCGGAAAATTATGGTCGGTTAGTCCGGATGGTGGTATGCCGGATATGATACCGCTGCCGGAAGGTGGTTTCTGCAGTTTTTCACCCGATGGTAAGAAGATGGCATACAACCGCGTGATGCGTGAATTCCGCACATGGAAATATTACCGCGGAGGTATGGCTGACGATATCTGGATTTATGATCCGGAGAAAGAGAGTGTAGAAAACATTACAAACAATGTTGCCCAGGACATCATCCCGATGTGGATAGGGGATGACATATATTTCATTTCCGACAGGGACAATACCATGAATCTGTTTGTCTACAACACCAAGACAAAACAGACCCGCAAGGTTACAAATTTTATAGATTTCGACATCAAATTTCCCAGTTCCGACGGGAAGACGATCGTTTTTGAAAACGGTGGATACATATATCGTTTCGATCCGTCAAAAGGGACACCGGAGAAAGTGGATATCACACTTGCCGCCGACAATACTCTTGCCCGCAACGAGATGAAAAATGTTGCGGGAGATATCACATCTTTTTCTTTGTCGCCTGCAGGTCATCGACTTGCAATCACTGCTCGCGGAGAGGTGTTTGACGTGCCGGTTGGAAAAGGTGTAACCAAAGATATCACACGTACTCCCGGTTCTAACGACCGAGGCGCTGACTGGAGTCCCGATGGCAAATATATAGCTTATATCGGCGATATTACAGGTGAGTCAGAAATCTGGCTACAGCCGGCAGAGGGTGGTAAACCGGAGCAACTCACCAAAGACAATGACACGTACATCCGGAATTTCGATTGGACTCCAGACGGGAAGACAATCATTTATACAGACCGTAAAAATCGTATTGTCGAAGTGAACGTGGCGACAAAGTCGAAGCGCACATTGGTGCAGAATCCGGGAGGTGAATTCAGACAGGTGGCTATTTCTCCCGACAGCAGATGGCTTGCATACACCAAGTCAGACGACAATAATATGTCGGTTGTGTATATATTCAATATAGCTTCAGGCAAGGAATATCCTGTGACGGAGAGGTGGTATAATTCAGCTTCCCCCATGTTTAGCGAGGATGGTAAATACCTTTATTTCACATCTGAGCGCGACATGAATCCTATTTACGGAAGTCTGGAATGGAATCATGTCTACACAAGTATGGGTGGCATATATCTCGCCTTGTTGAGCAAGGACACTCCGTCGCCGCTTATCCTTTCGGATGATTCGGATAATCCTGCCAAGGAAGTAGCTCCCGCCGACAAAAAGGATGATTCAAAGTCAAAGAAAAAAGTTTCTGTTGCCGACAATTCCGTGAAGATAGACCCGGAAGGTTTGCCGGGACGACTTTTGAAGCTTCCTCTCCAGACCGGTTACTATCGTCCGGTATATGCAAAAGGAGATCAGGTTTGGTATAGTGGAAATGGAGGAGTCAGTGTATTTGATTTCAAGACAGGAAAACCTGAAACAGTTGCAGAAAATTCATCCATGACTGTATCAGCCGATGGAGACAAGGCGGCGTTCTATAAAGGGGGGAAGATCTATGTGTCGAGCTTCCCGACAACAAAAGCAAATCTTTCAGATGCCGTGAATCTCTCAAATCTTGTGGCGCCGGTTGATTATGTCCAGGAATGGAACCAGATTTTTGATGAGGTATGGAGAGCGTTCCGCGACGGTTTCTATCTTGAAAATATGCATGGCGTCGACTGGAATGCCATAAAAGAAAAATATTCGCAGTTGCTCCCATACGCAAAGACCCGCCATGACCTAAATTATATCATCGGAGAGATGATTAGTGAGTTGGCGTGTGGACATGCATACGTCAATCCAGGTGAAGTGAAAGGTGCCGACAGAATTTCGATGGGCCTACTCGGTGCTGAATTAAGCCGAGACAAGAGTGGCAATTTCAAAATAGAGAAGATCATCCCCGGGGCTGTTTACAGCAAAAAACTGCGCTCTCCACTTGAGGAACCGGGACTTGGTGTGAAGGAAGGTGACTACATAGTTGCCGTAGACGGTGTGCCTGTGACCGAGACAGACAATATCTACAAGCTTCTTATAGGAAAGGCAGGTGTGCCGACCGAGCTTACCATCAATTCTGCTCCTTCTGAAAAAGGTGGGAAGAAGATTGTTGTAGAACCTATAGATAATGAAGCCCCTCTCTATCATTACAATTGGGTGCAGAACAATATCAAACGAGTCTCTGAAGCTACGGATGGAAGGGTAGGGTATATCTACATACCTGACATGGGTCCTGAAGGTCTGAACGAGTTTGCAAGATACTTCTATCCTCAACTTGACAAGGAGGCTCTCATTATAGACGACCGTGCCAACGGAGGCGGAAATATATCACCTATGATTATCGAACGACTTCTCCGCAAGCCTTACCGCATGACCATGAGTCGCACATCTTCTAAAACAAGCACCATTCCCGATGCCACTCATGTTGGTCCGAAAGTTCTTCTTATCAACAAGTATTCTGCCTCAGACGGAGATTTATTCCCATGGAGTTTCAAGGCAAATAATCTTGGTACGGTGATCGGGACCCGGACCTGGGGTGGAATTATCGGCATCAGTGGTTCTCTTCCTTATATGGATGGTACTGATGTGCGCGTGCCGTTCTTTACCAACTATGATGCGAAGACCGGAGAATGGATAGTTGAGAATCATGGTGTCGATCCTGATATCCTAATCGATAACGATCCGATTATGGAGCAGAAAGGTATTGACCAGCAGCTTGAGAAGGCTATAGAGGTGGCACTCGAACAGCTCAAGGATCGGAAGCCTATGCCAAAGGTTCCGGCTCCACGTACATTCAAAGACCTTGGTCTTGATCCCAAATAATACTCTATAAGGTATTTCTGATAAACGAAATCGGCATGTCTCCAACTGAAGACATGCCGATTTTATCACTATTAACGAATGTCGCGGAATGCTTTTGTGGAGGGAAGGGGGGCATGTAAAAGGGGGTGGAGAATCGCATGGAGCGTTCCCTCCTTTTCGTATGGATTTATAGCATTTCGGGCTGACGAGCGGAATTCATCCGACAACACTTTTTTTAGCCCTTCCGATATTTCATCTTTTGTGACTCCACAGTTCACGACCGAATCTCCTTGCGCTCTCCCTTTTTGTCGGTCTCCGATATTGAGCGTAGGGATTCCAAATGAAGGAGCCTCTATCAGTCCGCTTGAGGAATTGCCTACCACCGCGGCCGCATACCGCAATGCGGAATAATATTTCAATCTGCCGAGCGATGTCACAGCTTTCACCGATCGGGAGTGTTGCGATGCCCAATCCTTTATAAGATTTGCCACCGTCTTGCCTCCGGTGTCTGAATTAGGCATCGTGAAAAGCACCTTCCAGCCATCTTTAATTATATCTGAAAGGCTGTCGAGCAAAGCTTTGGTCTGGCGTGCTTCATCACCAGGTTGAGTGGTGACAGGATGGAAAGTCGCCACAATATATTTCTCTCCCAACTCAAACCCGATTATTTTTTCAAGATCCACGCGTGGCATTGTTTTTTCATTCCTGATGGATTCGGCACCCAGCGAGCCAACATGAAACACACGTTCCGGATCTTCACCCATTTGAACGATACGCCGGGCATACAATTCGGTTGAGGTGAAATGAAGAGTGGAAAGTTTTGTGATGGCGTGACGGATGCAATCGTCGTAAGCACCCTCGGTGGTTTCTCCGCCATATAGGTGTGCGACGGGCAGTCTGAAAATAAGTGCGGCTGAGGCAGCTGCAAGCATCTCATACCGGTCTCCGAGAATAACAACGAGATCGGGGTTAAGCCTTGCAAAAGCATCGGCTATGCCTATTTGAGTGAGACCCATAGATTTTACGGTGGCTGTGGCAGAGTCTCCAGACAGGAGTGAATCGATACGTTCGTCTACTCTGAAGCCATCGGCAATAATCTCGTTTACCGTCATGCCGTATTCAGGAGAAAGATGCATATTCGTGGCGACAATCTGCAGTTCCGCTTCAGGAGATTTTGAGATCTCCTTCATCAATGGAGTCATGATTCCATAGTCAGCACGTGTACCTGTCACAAAACAAATTTTTCTCATGTATTCCTGATCAATTAAATTTCAATAAGATCGTCGGTGTTGAAACTTCTGGAAGCGGTCCTTCCTATCACATCATCCCAACGCATTGGTGAAATTCCGGACCCCGGGCGTTTTACAGTAAGATTTTCTTCCGTAAATATTTCACCTTTCTTGATATCTTTTGCCGCCACGATACTTTTTCTGGCAACGGCAATGTTTTTACGTTCCGCCGAAGTGACACGTTTTACAGCGGATCCCAACGACATGGCCACGTGTTGTATCCCGGCAATCATTTGAGTCAATTCATTTGGATCAAGAGATGCCACATGATCAGGTCCCGGTAATGTTTTGTCGAGAGTGAAATGTTTTTCAATAACAGAAGCTCCCAGGGCTGTCGCTGCAAGTGGCACTTCAATCCCCTTTGTATGGTCGGAATATCCCACATTCACGCCAAATGCTTCACGCAGGGTAAGCATGGCTTTTAGATTCACATCCTTGTAATTGGTCGGATATTGAGTCGTGCAGTGGAGGATAGTAATTTCGTTTCTGTAATAGCCTCCGTCATATAGTACTTGAAGGGCGTTTTCGACATCCGCCAATGTCGACATGCCGGTTGACATTATGACAGGTATCCTTGTTTTTGCAATTGCCCGCAGATATGGAAGGTTGGTTATTTCTCCCGATGGGATTTTCATATATTTCATATCGAGGGATGCAAGAAATCCAATGCTTTCAAGATCAAAAGGAGTCGAGAGGAATCCAATCCCGGCTCTTTTACAATGACGGGCTATTGATCTGAAAGCCTCTTCCGGCAATTCAAGCCCCCTAAGCATCTCAAACTGATTGTCAGCGTTGCAATTCTCTTTTTGATATTCAGCGGTTTTGCTTGATGCTGTTACAAGTTTAGAGGCTTTAAAAGTCTGAAATTTAATAAAGTCAGCTCCGGAATGTGCCGCGGCATCTACCATGCGTAATGCCATCTCAAGAGATCCGTTGTGGTTTACACCGGCTTCAGCAATTATTATAGGTTTCATCTTGTTTTGAGTTTGTGGAAACGCATGGGGGTGCCATGGTAGATTCCCGGTTCTGTGAGATCTCGATTGACAGTTACTCCTATCCCGACTGTCACGCCCGAAGCAATCGTCACTCCGTTCATTACTTTGGCTCCAAGACCGATGAAGCAATCTTCCCCGATAGTGACCCCGCCGCCGATAACTGCACCGGGACCGATAAAAGTGTTGTCGCCTATAATGCAGTCATGCTCAACAATTGCCCCGGTATTGACAATTACATTCTTACCGAGATGGGCACGGTTTACAATTGCTCTGTTAAGGATGGCGCATCCTTCCCCGAAGGTAGAGTGTCGCGTGACAATTGCAGTAGGGGCAATTATGGAAATGAATCCGGCGCCTGCCTCAGTATATTTTTCTATCATCTTGCGCCGCTTGCTCATTACAGGAAGTCCGGCATAAACGAACGCCATGTGAAAAAGATACCCCTTTTTAGAAAGTTCCTCGACTGAGGAATCGTCACCAAGCCATTTCGCGGGCATAAGTGAAGATTCCGACAAGGCTGTGTATCCGGCAATCATCTCCGGATTTTCAATTGCTTCCATGAGAGACAAGGCGTGTCCGCCACCTCCTGCGAGTACTATTCTGTCAGTTTGATCTGTTGGGTCAGTTTGTTTATTCTGCATCATAATAGTTTAGTTCGGTCAATTCGTCTTTCATTCTATCGGCGACTCTTAAATAGGAGGGTGCATAATCGGCATACTCTACTATTTTTTCAATCCTGCGTTCAAAAAGGTGTCGCAAATTATGCGCAGTTATGAATTCGGCAGCTTTCCTGAAAACATTTATTGCCGATGTCCATGCGGTCTCACGCACAATATGCCTGACCACAAGTCTGGACAACACCACCTCTACATGATAAACCATGAGATCAGATACCTGTTCGGAGGGAATGTCAAGTTTGATGAAATCGTTGACAATATCATTACCGGTCTTCACGCTCATTTTCGCACGAGGCTTTCCCTGCGGAGTGAAATAGTTACGGTAAATATCTTTTTTAGCCTTCTCAAGAGCAATTTTAGGATCAGGATCCATGAAAAACTCCAGATATTCCTTTGCTTCTTTTCTTGCATCATAGAGATCAAGAATGACTTGGACAAGATGCTCCTGAGGCAAGGATTGAAGATATTTTTTCAGTTTAGCCTTGCTCATTGTTTTTCTTTCTTAGTTGCCAGAACGCTACGGCTGAAGCGGCTGCCACGTTCAAGGAATCCACACCATGCGACATGGGTATCTTAGCGGTGTAGTCGGCATTGGATATCACCTCTTTTGCAAGACCGTCACCCTCGGTGCCAAAAATCATGGCGAGTTTTGGCTCCTTATTTAAAACAGGATCGTCAATACTTACAGATTTATCTGTCAAAGCCAGAGCCACAGTCTTGAACCCCAAATCTTTCAACCCGGAAATCGGACGGTCGAGCCATGCCCATGGCACAAGGAAAACACTTCCCATAGATACTCTCACAGCCCTTCGGTTGAGAGGATCGCATGAGGTCGGGGTCAGAAGCACCCCATCGATTCCTAAAGCTGCAGCAGATCTGAAAATTGCTCCGATATTTGTTGTGTCTGTGACACTGTCGACCACAGCGATCCTTTCAGCCCCGTTGCATATATTTTCGACAGAAGGATAACTCGGACGTTTCATTGCACACAAAACTCCACGGGTCAGTGTGTAGCCTGTCAGTGTTGCAAGCAATTCTCTTGGACCGGTGTAAACCGGTATGTCTCGACATTTATCAATGATTTGAGAGGCATCACCGGTGATATGTCGGTTCTCACATAAGATTGCCAGTGGTTCGAAGCCGGCATTTAAGGCGACATCTATCACCTTGGGACTTTCGGCAATAAATATCCCTTTTTCCGGTTCAAGCCGGTTTCGCAGCTGAGCTTCTGTCAGCGTTGAAAATATCTCCACACCGGGATGGTTGAGCGATGAAATCTCGACTATATTCATATTACAAAATTATAATTTTTTTTGTAGACATCCTCATATCATCCCGCGTATATTGGCATTTATCGTCTGAAATACGGATTTCATAGGTTAAAATAGGGTATAATAAAAGGTGGATAAGAAATAAATTGCTAAATTTGCATCAAAATATTAATACTGACAATGAAAATTTTTTCTAACATAAGGTTTTCGACATCCATTAATGCATTATCATTAATGATGATGGTGATGATGACTAATTTATCGGCACATGCATTTCGAATCCACTGCCAGGAAGACACGGTCAAGGTGAGTGCCATTCTTTCTAAGACAGCAGAACACGGCGGAACATTCGGAGAAAGATGTGTTTTTGTTGCCGGTCAACTTGAGGGGACTCCATGGTCCGCTCCGCTTGACAACGATTCTGCAGGCACAATAATAGTTAATATGCATGGCTTTGACCGCCTTGGATTTGTAAATACCGTAATGGCTTTAGCGGATGCAAGCATGAAAAATATGCCTACGATAAAAGAATTCGTCTACTCTCTTGAGGCGATGAGCCGACGTAAAGGTGTAGACGATGGGTTTGCCTCGCAGCTGCTTTATGGAGCCGATTGGATTGTGGACAATGTCTACAGAGGGCATGTCAAGGAGATGACAGAATATGTGGGAGGAGGCGGTTTCAAGGTAAAGACATTGGATTATGTCAGCCGTCATAAAGATGAATATCCGGCATTGAAGGATTCGATAGTGCTTGAGAAAGTAAAAATGATAGAAATGGGATACAGGAGTCATCGGATTCCTCATCTGAAGAAACAAAGTGCCGGGAATAAATTGTTGCATGAGCTTATGCAAAACGGAGATATCATTATGATGCTTTCTCCCGAGCTTGATTATGATATTTATGATATTGGCTTTGTGGAGATGAAGAACGGGGAGCCTTATCTGAAGCATATATCTCATGAAAGCGGAATCGTTGTCACAGATGAATATCCTCTTAGCCGATTGTTTAAAATAGAGAATCAACATTTTTATGGATATCGCTGGCTTAGACCAACGGAATAAACTGAAATAAGGTTGTCTGACATAAATTGCAGAGTGATAATATATTTGATGCCTGTTGTATTGTAAGTAAATGCATCAGGCATCTTTTTGTATTATGAAAAGATATTGTAAGTGGCATTGTGAAAACTGATTTGGGGTAGAAAAGGAGAAAAATGCAAATCGGAAACTCAAATTTTTTGAAAATACTTGATTATTTAATTGCAATTTGCTAAATTTGCGAAGCGGTAACAGAAACTGCCTGCACTTTTTCATTCGTTAGAATGTTTATTTTACAAGCACCTCAGAAACAGTTTAAATATTAACTTGTCTTGTCATTGAGGCTTTTGTCGGTATCGTTATGATATTTATTCAGTTATTATGTAACTCCATAACTTCTTCATAAATATCAAAAAGACTGCCAGACAAATTCTCTCAATTCCTTTGACAATAAATTTAAACAGTTTCTTAAGAACTGTAGAAATTCTCAAACCCTTAAATTCGCATGCAAAACATACATTCTCGTCCTAAAATTCTGATGATTTATACCGGGGGTACAATCGGTATGAAAGAGAATCCTGTGACTAAAGCCCTTGAGCCTTTTGATTTCAATCATCTTCTTGACAATGTCCCTAAATTGAAGATGCTTGATTTTGATGTTGAGCATTATCAGTTTGAAAATCCGATAGATTCATCAGCAATGACTCCTGATCATTGGGGAGAAATGGTTAAGGTGATAGAGGATAACTATGAGAAATATGACGGTTTTGTGGTTCTTCATGGCACAGACACAATGGCATACACTGCGTCTGCGTTAAGCTTTATGCTTGAGAATCTTAACAAGCCTGTGATCATTACAGGTTCCCAGCTTCCAATAGGCGAAGTCAGGACCGATGGGGAAGAGAATCTAATCACCGCTCTCCAGATAGCGGCCGCCCGCGATGGAGAAGGTAGGCATATTGTGAGGGAAGTAGCTATTCTTTTTGAAAACTATTTATGGCGGGGAAATAGAAGTACAAAGCGGAGTGCAGATAATTTCAACGCCTTCAAAAGCAACAATTATCCTGAACTTGCAAAAATAGGATTGGGAATATCTTTCAATAAAGAAGCATTATGGAAAGGAGGAGATCCGGATAAACCACTGAAGGCTCATTATGAAATGGACTGTAATGTGATTTTTATTGATCTTTTCCCAGGTATTAAGGAACAATCTGTGCGCCATATGCTTGCCACTCCGGGAATAAAGGGAGTGGTGCTTAAGACTTTTGGCGCCGGTAATGGTCCGAATAGCCAATGGTTTATTGATGCTATTAAAGAGACTGTGCAAAGGGGCATAATTGTGCTGAATATCACGCAGTGTAATAACGGGAGTGTGCTCCCGTTCAGATATGTGACCGGTCTTGATCTCGCTAATGCGGGAGTGATATCCGGACATGATCTGACATCAGAGGCCGCAATAACAAAAATGATGTATCTTCTCGGCAGGGGAATGAACGCCGATGAAGTAAAAGATTACATGGAATATAATCTTCGGGGAGAGATTTCCTGTTGAGCCGATTGGGGAATACGGGTTTTTCTCACGCTCTTTGTCGGAGACATAAATTGCAAAAACGGGAATATTTTTGTAATTTCGCCATATAATAAGGAAAAAATATGAACGGACTGACAGCGGCGGATTTTGCCGACACCGGACAATGGCGTCTAATTCTGAAAATTTTTCCCACCGGGATGAATGCGCATTTAGAGAATACCCTCCATCCTGATCTTGAGCCCCAGATGCTATTCTCCACACAGTGGGAAGCTGATGGAGTTAATTTGTTGCGTAATATAGAAAATGCCGTTTATGATCATCCCCGTGTCCTTGATGATTTTTCAGCGAGGATTATAATATTTGATCGAAAGGTATTGTTCATGCCAACGGAATTGGTTGAGGAAACGGAAGGAGCTGAAGAGGCATTTTATACTTCTCTATATGCTTCTGACGCTTCTGATGTGATAACAGAAACGGACGGCGACATAACGGTGGCATATGCACCGGCAACAGGATTAAAAGGTTTCCTGAACAGGACATTCCCAGGTGCAAGGATCGGTTGCAATCTTATGGTTGTAGTAAAGAAATTCAGAAATGACGGCTCGGGGAAACGTCTATGTCTGGATATCCGAGATGGGGAGGCGGATTTTATTTTGCTCGACGGACAAAATCTTATATCCGCATCCACACATTCCTGGATAGATCCGGCAGACATCGCTTATCATGGTTTTAATATTCTTGACGTCTATGGGGTTTCCCCTTCTGAGGTTATAGTAGTTATTGGGGGAGATCATGTTCCGGAAGAGGGCGTGGAGGTATTCAAAAAGTATTGTGCAAATTTGGAAATGAGGTCATGAGAATCATAAGAGGAAAATATGGGAGGCGCCGTTTTGACGTCCCCAAAAATATAACTGCTCGTCCTACAACGGATTTCGCCCGCGAAAATCTGTTTAACGTGCTTGAAAATATCGAAGATTTTGAAGGAACGTCAGCTCTTGATTTGTTCGCAGGGACAGGGGCGATAAGTTTTGAATTTCTTTCAAGGGGATGCCGTGATGTGACATCTGTTGAAATGGCACCTGTTCAGGCGTCTTTCATAAGGAGTGTGAAGGAAAAGCTCGGTGATGAAAACCTGAGGGTTATAAAGGGAGACGTATTCAAGTTTATCTCTACTTGTCATCGTCAGTTTGATTTTATTTTTGCCGATCCACCATATGATCATCCAAGGTTTGAAGAAGTGCCGGAGCTGATTCTGTCATCCGCCATGGTTAAAAGCGGGACAGTTGTTATCATAGAGCATTCCAAAACAAGGGATTTTTCACACTTGCCCGGTTTTTCACAACACAGAGTTTATGGCAGTGTGAATTTTTCTATTTTTATTGTGGAATGACAAAACAAGTCAAAATTTAAATTGAAACCCTATCAATATGGATAATAAAATAAAACTCGATTCGATAGAAGAGGCAGTCAATGATTTTCGTAAAGGTAAATTTATAATTGTGGTGGATGATGAAGATCGTGAAAATGAAGGCGATCTCATTATTGCTGCTGAAAAAATAACTCCAGAAGATGTGAATTTCATGTTGAAAAACGCTCGGGGTGTACTTTGTGTCCCGATTACAAACGAGCGTTGCAAAGAGCTTGACCTTCCACATCAGGTGGATGACAACACATCTGTGTTGGGGACACCGTTTACAGTGACTGTAGATAAACTCGAAGGTTGTTCCACAGGAGTTTCCGTTGACGATCGTGCCGCCACGATACGTGCACTTGCTGATCCAAAATCTACCCCCGAGACTTTTGGCAGGCCCGGGCATATCAATCCTCTTTATGCCCAAGACCGCGGCGTGATTCAGAGAAGCGGTCACACAGAGGCAGCTGTGGATTTCGCACGCCTTGCAGGCCTTTATCCTGCAGCCGCCCTTATGGAAATCATGAGTGATGACGGCACTATGGCGCGACTTCCCGAATTGCGGAAACGTGCTGACGAATGGGGTCTCAAACTTGTAAGTATCCGTGACTTGATAGCATATCGTATGCAAAATGATTCCATAGTTGAAATCGGTGAAGAAGTTGATATGCCGACAGCATACGGTCATTTCCGTTTAATTCCGTTTAGACAAAAAGATAATGGATTGGAGCATATTGCATTGATCAAGGGAGATGTCGCTGATGGAGAGCCTGTGCTTGTCAGGGTTCATTCATCTTGTGCAACCGGAGATATTTTTGGCTCTTTGAGGTGTGAATGTGGCGAGCAGCTTCATCTTGCATTGCAAATGATAGAAAATGAGGGTAGGGGTGCTGTAATCTATCTTAATCAAGAGGGTAGAGGTATTGGTTTGATGGACAAGATCAAGGCGTATAAACTTCAGGAAAACGGACTTGACACGGTAGATGCAAACCTTCACCTCGGGCATAAGGCTGATGAGCGGGACTACGGGGTAGGTGCCAACATACTCCATGCTCTTGGAATTAAAAAAATGAGATTGATGACCAACAATCCCGTGAAACGTATTGGACTTGAAGGTTATGGTCTCAAAGTTGTTGAAAATGTTCCGATTGAGGTTGAACCCAACAAGTATAACAGCTTCTACATGCACACTAAGAAGGAGCGCATGGGACATGACCTTCACAAGATTGACTGATAACCCAAACTGTTCTGCATCATGAAAAAATATGTAGTTTTATTAATGTCGGTTGTTTTTGCGTTTGCAGGTTCAAATGCAAAAAAAGTCTTATGCCATGATGATTTTGATTTCTGGGAGAAACTGACAAACTATTCCATATCCAACAACGGACGCTGGGCGGCTTGTGCGGTTAATCCTCAGGAAGGAGATGGGGTGATTACCCTGTATGATACATCAACCGGTAAAAAAATAGAAATCGAACGGGGATACTCACCTTCGTTCACTGCAGACAGTAAATGGGCAGTTGTAAAGGTTAAACCTTTTTTTGCTGAAACCCGCAAAGCAAAAATAGATAAGAAAAAGGATTTTGATCTTCCTCAAGACTCATTGGCTATCGTTAATCTTTCCACAGGGAAAGTGGAAAAAGTCGGGAATGTCATTTCATTTAAGATAGGCAAGGATGGTGGTGATTGGGTTGCATGGCTTTCATGCGATACTACTCTAATCAAACCAAAGGCTTTGAAAGACAAGAAAGCCGGTCGCCCGCTTGTAATGAAAAATCTTTCAACAGGTGTGTCGCGTATTTTAAACTGGGTCGACAATTATGTTTTTTCCAAAGATGGCACGAAGTTGGCTCTTACTCTCAAGAAACAGAAAAAAGATTCACTTTCAACCGACGGTGCCGGAGTCGTAATATTCCCTGACACTGCATTCCATCTGATTGACCGAGACAAATGTTTCTATGGAATGCCGGTGTTTAATGATTCAGGCACCAAACTTGCATATATAGCTTCTGATGATTCTGTGGAATCCGGCACCAAAAAGGCTTCTCTGTTTTTAGTGAATGATCTGCAAAGACCGATGCTTGATGCGGAAGAAATTAAAGTCAATTTTTCCGGAAAGGACAAACATTATGCCCGCCCGGTAGCGGCAGAAGCTTCTGAACAGGAAAAACTGGATGCGGAATGGAAGAAAAAAATGGCAGACCGAAAAGATATCGAGTTATTCCTTAATCAGTATTCGGTGCCTGCTTTTTCTGAAAACGGCAGCCGTCTTGTGGTTGGGGTGGCTCCCTATATCGCACCGGATGATACAACTCTTGTAAGCTTTGAAACCCCAAAACTTGATATCTGGAGATGGGATGCACCAATGACTCCGCCTCAGGAACTTAACCGTGTTGAACTTCTGCGTAAGCTTACTTATCCTGTCGTTATCAATCTTGCAGACCGCAAACAGACTCTTATTACGGACAATCCGTTGGTCAGGGTTTCTGCTCCCGACCGTTGGAATGGCGAATGGGCATTGATTGCAGATCCTTCGGCAAATATAATCTCTTCGCAATGGGATTATCAATATCCAATAGAGTTGTCTCTCAAGAATGTGCTTACAGGGGAGACAAAAGAAATATCAACTGTTTTCAACGGATCTTACTCATATTCACCTTCTGCAAAATATGTTGTATGGTTTGAAGACAGGGAATACAACGTCTATTCTCTTGCCTCAGGCGAAATTAATAAAGTTGGCAATGACATTCCTTATCTTCTTTGGGATGATGAGGTGGATACCCCTCAAAAGGATTCCGAACCTTATGGAATTGCTGCCTGGACTTCCGAAGATTCCCGAATGCTTGTCTATGACCATAATGACGTGTGGGCGGTAGACCCAATCGGCAAATCAGCTTCTGTGTGCATCACCGCCGGAGAGGGTAGAAAACGCGACCTTAAGATGCGGCTGATCGATACGGATCCGGACCAAAGATATGTTTCAAACAACGACAAATTGCTTTTTTCCTTGTTTAATTACTCGGATAAAAGAAACGGGCTTGCCTCTTCAGTGTATAGCGGAAAGGCTGTTGCCCCAAAAATTGATTTCCTTGACGGGTATCAGTTCAAACAGGTGAGGAAAGCCAAGAATGCAAATGTCTATAGCTGGGATCAGGCTAATTTCAGCACGTCTCCCAATGTATATGTTTCGACAGACATTGAAAAAGGAAAGTCGGTAAGGGTGACAGATACTAATCCTCAGATGGCTGATTACAACTGGGGTACGGCGCAGTTATTCCAATGGAAGACATTTAACGGCAAATCATCTGACGGAGTGTTATATCTCCCTGATGATTTTGATCCCAACAAGGAGTATCCGATGCTCGTTTATTTCTATGAGACTTATTCTCAGGATCTCTACAAACATTATGACATGGAGCCATCATGGAGCTGGATAAATTTCCCGTTTTATGTAAGTCGTGGCTATGTAATATTTGTACCTGACATTCATTACACAGATGGTATTCCCGGGGAATGTGCATATAATTATGTATGTTCGGGAGTGGATGCCGTATGTGAAAAATACCCGAATATCGACCGTAAGCGTATAGGAATCGACGGACAAAGTTGGGGAGGGTATCAGACAGCTTATCTTGTGACACGCACTGATATGTTTGCATGTGCCGGCTCAGGGGCTCCGGTTGCAAACATGACTTCCGCCTTCGGAGGAATCCGTTGGGGCTCAGGAGATAGTAGGCAGGGTCAATATGAGCAGGGTCAGAGCCGTATAGGCAGAAATCTTTGGGATGCAACCGAATTATATATCGCCAATTCTCCTGTGTTTCATGCCAACAGGGTTCATACTCCACTTTTGATCATGCATAATGACCAAGACGGTGCCGTGCCTTGGTATCAGGGAATAGAAATGTTTATGGCTCTGCGCAGACTTGGGAAGCCCGTGTGGATGCTTCAGTATAATGGAGAGGCTCATAATCTCGTGGAACGCCGCAACCGCAAGGATATCACCCGTAGGCTTCAGCAGTTTTTCGATCATTATCTCAAAGGGGATCCAATGCCTGAATGGATGAAGAGAGGCATTCCCGCAGTGAGGAAAGGTCAGGAATTTGGATATTGATACAACAATAAAGAATGACAGGATTCCGGATGCATTGCTTCCGGAATCCTGTCGTTTAAAAAAAGGAATAGTTGAAACAAGTAGATAAAGACATATTGAAGCTTAGTCTTCCGGCAATTGTAAGCAACATTACAGTGCCGATGCTTGGTTTGTGCGATACTGCGATTTCCGGACATTTGGGTTCCGAGATTTATCTTGCTGCAATAGCGGTAGGTTCGGTGATGTTGAATGTAGTGTTCTGGCTGTTCGGCTTTTTAAGGGCGGGCACTACAGGATTGACCGCCACTGCTTATGGCGCGGGTGACGATGTAGGGTTAAGGCAGGTGTTTTCCCGAGCTCTCGGATTTGCAATGACAGGAGGTCTGTTGATAATTGTTATACAGATTCCGTTGATGAAATTACTATTGCTTGTGATACATGCCGAACCGGAAGTGTCGGATTATGTTGCCCGCTATTTTTTAATATCCGTATGGGGTGCTCCGGCTATTCTTGGGGTTATGGCTATAAGTGGATGGTTTGTCGGAATGCAGTCTACTGTCTATCCTATGGCTATAGCCATAATGGTAAATGTAATTAATATCGGACTTAGCTTTCTTTTTGTTTTCGGTTTGCAAGAGGGATTTGAGGGAGTTGCATGGGGAACATTGTGTGCCAACTGGATTGGTTTAATAATCGCTTATGTATGTGCCCTGCGTTTTAGAAAAGGAAAGAAATTATGGTGTCCGATCAAAGATATTATAAGAGGAGGCGGTCTTGGAAAATTTTTCTCCGTCAACTCCAATCTATTTATACGTTCCGCCTGTATTATAAGCGTCAGTCTCGGAGTTGCCTCTGCCGGAGCGAGACTTGGAGCGCTGACACTCGCAGTTAACGTGATTGTGATGCAATTGTTTCAGTTTTTCTCTTTTTTTATGGATGGCTTTGCATTCAGTGCTGAGGCGCTTGTCGGGAAATATTCAGGGGGAAATAAAGAGGAAGAATTACGGCTCACTGTGTCGGCTTTATTGAAATGGACTTTGGGGATGGCTGTAGTATTCACGTTATTGTATTCAATATATTGTGTGCCTATTTCAAAAGTATTGACCGACCAAGCTGATGTGTGGGAAGGTATAACCGGACTTCGGGTATGGATAGGATTGATACCAGTGGTGTCTGCATGGGCATTCATATACGATGGGTTTTATGTTGGAATCACTTCTACAAGAAAAATGATGTCGGCAACCATGATTTCTACAATTGTTTTCTATATAATAGCGTTTCTTCATTATGATGATGGCGGTCTTAGTCTGGGGATAGTGGATAACAAGGCGTTATGGACCGCATTTTTATGCTATCTTTTATTGCGTGGCGTTATCCTTGCGTCGCAATGGAAAAAGACCCTCAGATATAGATTTGAAACAAGTAAATCAACAACAATATGATTAAGTTCGTAAACGCCAAGATCAATCTTGGATTAAATATAGTGATGAAAAGGGAAGACGGGTATCACAATCTTGAGACTGTTTTTTTCCCCGTCGGCATAGAAAGCGGGATGCCCCAGCAGCCGGAGGCTTTTGATGACATACTTGAGATAACGTTAGACAATAATCAGGTGAGCGGTTGCAAGTTTCAATTGATGGGCAGAAGAATAGATTGCCAACCTGAACAAAACCTTGTGGTCAAGGCAACCACGTTGTTTTTAAAATCTTATTTTGACCGGTTTGGCGGCATTGAGGAAGCGGGATTGTTTAACATATCTCTCGATAAGCATTTGCCGGATGGTGCCGGGCTCGGGGGTGGAAGCGCGGATGCCTCATTTACCTTGATGAGCCTGAATGAATTGACAGGAGAAAGATTCTCCCGTAATGAACTTTGCGAAATGGCTGTGAAGCTTGGTGCGGATTGCCCGTTTTTTATTTACAATACGCCATGTTTTGCAGAAGGTATAGGGGAAGAACTTACTCCGATAGAAATAGACCTTTCCGGCAGATGGCTTTTGATTGTCAAGCCGGATGTGTATGTGTCAACCAAAGAGGCATTTTCAGGAATCACCCCCAAGATGCCTAAGTTTGATTTGCGGTTTCTTCCTGATCTTCCACTTTCAAAATGGGAGGGGTTAGTGGTTAATGATTTTGAAGAGTCGATATTCCCTGCTCATCCGGAATTGGCTAATTTGAAGGAAAATATTTATAAATTAGGTGCGGTCTATTCATCTATGTCGGGATCTGGTTCATCTATCTACGGAATATTTGAAAACGGAGATGCTGCAAAAAATGCAAGAGACATTCTCGGGTCAACTTATAGCGGAGTTTGGTTGTTTGAATTATAGCCGTTTGAGGTAGAATATCCCTACGCATAATAATCGTCAATAATGATGGGTTGAATTAAATTTGGTATTTAACAATTATTGGCGCAATATTTGAATGAGTAAATATCAAACAACTATCCTTATGGAAAAGAATAAAAATAAAAATGCACAAGAGAAAGGCTTCAAAAATGAGGCTGAAGATATAATAAATCCCGAAAGTCAGGAAGTGACCGTCGAGGATGTAGCACCCGAAACGGACAATTCAGAAGAATCAGAAACTGAAGGGGATGTTAATTCACTTGAAAGCCAGGTGGAAGATCTTAAAAATCAAATAGAAAAAGAGAAAAAGGAATATCTTTTCCTCATGGCGGAATTTGATAATTTCCGCAAGCGCACTCTCAAGGAGAAAAGTGAGATTATAAAAAATGCCGGAGAGAATGTGCTGAAAGGTCTTCTGCCTATAATGGATGATTTCGAGAGAGGTATCAAGGCTGCCGAGACAAGTGGAGATAGCGACGCCATGAAAGAGGGCGTGATCCTTATTTACAATAAGCTTAAAAAATATCTCGCTCAAAACGGTGTGAAAGAATTCGATCCTGAGGATGATACTTTCGACGCGGATAAACATGAGGCTATTTCTGTTGTGCCGGTTCCCGATGACTCCAAAAAAGGGAAAATTCTTGACACCATAGAGAAAGGCTATATGATTAATGACAAGGTGCTTCGCCACGCCAAGGTTGTTGTTGCCCAATGATCAATTATCAAAGCAGAGAAGCTGAAACCAATAATTAGGAGACAAAGCCATGGCAGAAAAGAGAGATTACTATGAAGTGTTAGGCGTTTCTAAAGGCGCCAGCGCTGATGAAATAAAGAAGGCATACCGTAAGATGGCGATCAAGTACCATCCTGATAAAAATCCCGGTGATAAGGAAGCCGAGGAGAAATTCAAGGAGGCGGCTGAGGCATACGATGTGCTTAGCGATGTAAACAAACGGGCAAAATATGACCAGTTCGGGCATTCCATGGGTCCACAAGGATTTGGCGGTGGCGCCGGTGGCGGTTTCTACAGCAGCGGTGGCATGTCGATGGAGGATATCTTCGCCCATTTCGGCGACATCTTCGGTGGTAGAATGGGTGGCTTCGGATTTGAAGGGGCTACAGGAGGTCGTCCTCGCCAGCATGTCAATAAGGGCACAGATTTGCGTATTACAGTGAAGGTGACCCTTAAAGACATCATGAATGGTGTGGATAAAAAACTCAAGATTCCCCGTATGGTGGCTTGTCCGCATTGCAAAGGCACGGGTGCAAAAGACGGTACTGCGTTCCATACATGTGAGCGTTGTCATGGCACAGGATATATAACTCGTGTACAGCAGTCAATTTTCGGTGCTGTCCAAAGTGAGGCGGTATGCCCTGAATGTAATGGTGAAGGCAAGATTATTTCAGAGAAATGCACATATTGCAACGGCACCGGAATTGAACGAAAGGAGGAGGTAGTCAGCTTTCATATTCCTGCCGGTGTTGAAGACGGCATGACATTGACTCTCCGAGGTCAAGGGAATGCACCGCGTCATGGCGGCGTCAACGGAGATTTGCTTATAGTGATCCAAGAGGAAAAGGATTCGGAACTTATCCGTGACGGCAATGATCTTATCTACAACCTGATGCTTGATTTCCCGACTGCCGCTCTTGGTGGAAGCGCCGAAATCCCGACAGTCGATGGCAGGGCAAGACTCAAGATTGCTGCAGGAACTCAACCTGGCAAAGTGCTTCGTCTAAGGGGTAAGGGACTTCCCGAGATGAACAGCAGCAGCCGTGGTGATCTTCTTGTCAATGTGATGGTATATGTGCCTGAGTCTCTTACAGACACAGAGAAAGCAGCGATAGAGAGTTTAAAGGACGCTCCAAATGTAGTTCCGACAGAGTCTACTTCCAAGAGAATATTCTCACGCCTGCGTCACATCTTCAATAAGGAAAACAGGGGAGAATAATTATCTACGCACCGAAGTTGTTTCGACTTTTTCTTTTTAGGAACCGTCATATTTTCGATGCGATTTCAAACCTTGATAAAAGCAGACAGCGGGCAGTAAAAATTAATACTGCCCGCTGTCTGCTTTTATCATGCCTGTTCCGCTTTCACAACTTTGCCATTGCTTATCCAGACAGTAAGGCTACATCCCAAAGGAAGATCCGGATTCAGATTGAAGCGGCGTGGATTTATCCAATAATTGTTGCCGTCCTTGTCGGTTACTCTCCATGCCACGGAAGGAGAACCGTATCCAGACTTCCTTTCATCGGTGGAAGGTTTCTTATGATATGTCTTTGTCACTGTCAGGGAGGGTAGGGCGGCATATATTTCTTCATCGGCGAGAAATTCCATTTTCTTATAAAAACATTCAGGGTTACAGGGGATTGTATCATCGGGTAATCGCTTCATTATTTCATTGAATTTTGGCGACAAATGCCATTGGTTTTGGCTATATAGGCTCTTCACTTTATTTAATTCCCAAAGTGCTTGTGAAAATGCACCTCTTGAAGAGAGAACATCGGCGAGGGAAATCCTTATTTTTCCTTTGAATTGATCGGAACCCGGGGCAGAAAGGGCTTTATATAATAAAGCAACGTACAGTCGAGGATTCTCTGTGGGAGAAACTGTGGCGGCAAGTCTATTCCAGAGATAAAACTTCCCCGGAGCTGCCAAAATTGCTTTACGCAATAAGCCTGCGGCAGATTCCTTTTCATTCGCGAGTATATGTACGGCAGCTCTTTGGCTGAGAATGGAGAATGAGTCGGGATATTCATTAACAGCCTTGTCGATCACTGCCAGCAATTCTTTCCCCGGGAGTGTGTGGGTTTCCTCCAGTTCATCCACGCACAAGGTAATTAGCTTTTCTGTAGTGGAACTGAGCTTTTTCCCTTCAAAATCTTTCCTTTTCCAATCTCCGGGACGCAGATTGTCCAGATTCCATATTTTTAAGAAATTTATAATTGAAAATCTGACAACGGTATCCGGTTTTTTATTGAAAGCCACATCTTTTGCATCTTTATATAAGCGAATTGCCTGTGTAAGGATCATAGAATGTAGTTTATGAGGCACTGTCAATTGCAGTTGAAAATAGTGTGCCAGCATTTTTTTCCTTGATTGGATTTCATTGTCGGGGGATTGAAGAAGCGCATAGTAGATTATCCATCCGTATGGATAATGACTTTTTAAGGGAATTGCATTCATTTCCTCATATCTCGCCACTTTATTATATACGTTTATAGCATCGCCTCTCTTGGCTTTCTCGAAACCGTCGGAAATAAATGTAATTATATCGGGGTTGTTCATGGGTAATAAATTAAATGAAGCTTTAAACAGCTTCAATGGATGAATAGGTGTTATTGGTGTCTTTTCTTGTGGATGTTGAAAATACGGGTGTAAATTAAACAAATAAATTCTGATTATGCAAAGAAACTTATAAATAAACGGCAGTTCAGAATGGTGTTTATAGGTTTTGACTGCCGTTTTTTTAAGTACCTACGATAAATAAATGTACATATGATTGGCTTATAGTGTGAGCGAGATATGAAGTCGTGGAGATGGAATTATGGGGTCACATAACGACTGATGAACGGCTTTATAGGTTACCGTGATATATGGATGGCATCTGTGTATTTATTTTTCGTAGATTAAGAGAATGTTTGAATTTAACTTTATGAAATCTTTAAAGTCCTTTTCGGTCAATTTTGAGCTTTCGTTCTGTTATTATGGAACCCCACAACTCCATCTCTCAAACTCAAAATTTACTCGAAAATCCTCTCTAAATCTCAATATAAGTCAAATCCAAACATTCTCTAAAACTGTGTGAGAATTTTATTAGAACGGGTTTCTTAAAATTATTTGTGTGAAGGGGGCTAAATACGGGTGAGTACATGGGGGAGGAGATTGCGGGTTGAAGCCGCGAAACGTACTTTATAAGATTTTGCCGTAGCGTCGTATGACTCTATCACCCCTTCTCCGAAAACACGGTGACTTACACGGGTGCCGTTTTCCCAAGGCTTTTCTGATCCTTGCCCCAACTCTTCGTTCAGAATAGAGACAAGACCCATAGTGCCTGATTTAAGCACGGGGTCGAGATGCCCCTCTGTTTTAAGCATACCTTCAGGCACCTCAGAAAGAAATCTTGAGGGATATTTCAACGCTCCGTTTTCATTCATATAACCTTCCGATTCGCAAAGCCATAACATCTTTTCTGCGCGTGTCACCGCAACATACATCAATCTTCGTTCCTCCTCCTCACCATCCTGTCGGCGTTCACGGATTGAGCGATGATTAGGGAATATGCCTTCAGTAAGTCCCACAACAAATACTTCAGGAAATTCCAGTCCTTTTGATTGGTGAATTGTCATCATCCTGACTTTTTCAGAATCTACTGATTTGTCGGCATTGGTGTATAATGCGATCTCTTGCAGATATGACACAAGATCTGCGTCCCCTTCATCAATCCTACCTTCTTCAAACTCTTTCATGGAGTTGATAAGTTCGGTAAGATTTTCAAGACGTTCCTCCTCTTCGTCAATACGGTAGAGATCTCCTAAACCGCTTTCGTTAAGAATCCAGTCGGTCAGCTCCGAAACAGGCATCAAGGAAACCCTTTCCCGTGCGGCGTCTATAAGGTCGATAAATTTACGCAAAGAATGTTTTGAAAAGGTTTTGTCGTTTATGTGAAGCCTCAAAGCATTCATAAGGGAAATATCTTCAACTTCAGCGATTTTAGCCAGCGCTTTCATTGACGCCTCTCCGAATTTCCTTGCGGGCAAATTGATGATACGTCGGAACGACATATCGTCTGTGTCGCTTGCCACCACACGCAAATAGCTCAGCACGTCTTTGATTTCCTTGCGTTCGAAAAATCTTACGCCTCCCCATACGGAATAAGGGATATGATGTTTCAAAAGAGCCTGCTCCAGCTGTCGCGAAAGGAAGGAACTGCGATACAATATGGCGAAGTCTCCATATTTCATACCCTCATTTATACCTTCCTCTATGCGTGAAGCGATTCTATCCGCCTCTTCTTTTTCAGATTTTGCATGAAGGTGGACAACCTGGCGCTCATTAAGTTTTAAGGTGAAAAGATCCTTCTTTACACGGTTGTGGTTGTGGTCTATGATATGGTTGGCAACGTCAAGGATATCGGGTGTTGACCTATAATTTTCATTAAGGATAATATCTGTGCCGGCTTTGAAGTCAACAAATATTTTGGGATTTGCACCTCTCCATTCGTAAATAGCCTGATCGGGATCTCCAACCACAAACAGGTTGCCATGATGTTGCGTCACTGCATAAAGAAGTTTCCAGTCATCTCCGGTGCAGTCTTGCACTTCGTCGACCATCACATAATTCAGTTTTTCTGTCCACTCTTTCCTTGCATCTTCAAAATGCTGTAGGATATAGAGAGTGAAATAGAGGAGGTCGTCATAATCGAGAGCGAATTGTTTCAACTGGAGCCGCAGATATCTGACTGTTGCATCGGGTGCTTCAGATGAAGAACAGGGGAGGAGATGTTTCTGGATATATTGGGTAGGTTCATAGCCTTTGAGAGCTGCCACACCTTTAAGGAACCGTTCGGCAGTTGTTTTGCGTCGGTCAATCCCAAACTCCTGCATCGCCTGACGAGCCAGGGCTTTTCCATCCTCTTCATCAATGATGGTGAAATTTCTTGGATACCCTATACGGTAGATTTCCTTACGAAGGAACTTGGCGCAGAAGCTGTGGATCGTACAGATAAAATCGTTCACGCTTCCTCTGTCTACCATAGAAGAAATCCTACGTTTCATTTCCTGTGCCGCTTTGTTTGTAAAAGTAAGGCATAGGATATTCCCCGGGCTTACACCGATTTCATTTACGAGGAAGGCATAACGGTGTGCGAGCACACGGGTTTTACCGGATCCTGCTCCGGCAACCACGCGTACGCGTCCTTCAGTCGCTTCAACCGCCTCTTGTTGTTTTGAATTAAGGTTCATATAGTAGTGCTACAGCATTGGCGGCTATACCTTCACGTCTGCCGGTAAATCCGAGCCCTTCGGTTGTGGTTGCCTTCACAGACACGCAATCCGTTCTGACGTTCATGACATTTGCAAGGCACTCCCGCATATCTTCAATGTGGGGTTTGAATTTTGGAGCTTCTGCCATGATTGTGATATCGACATTGCCGATCTCCCAACCTTTTTCGCGGATTAGCCGGCACACTTCCGCAAGGAGCAGTTTGCTATCCGCCCCTTTATATTTTGGGTCAGTGTCAGGGAAGTGGTAACCGATATCGCGAAGAGCGAGAGCTCCGAGAATGGCATCACAAAGTGCGTGGATAGCTACGTCTGCATCGCTATGCCCCAAAAGTCCGTGAGAATGTGGAAGTTTTATTCCACAAATCCAAAGCTCGCGGTCTTCCACGAGTCTGTGAACGTCATATCCTTGTCCGATTCTGTACATATTCAGCTTTGAGATTTGAGTTGTAAGATTTGAGTTGGATTTGTTTTTAACGGCGGCGTTTTCCGAGGAGATCCTGAATGCCGTCCATATCGAAAGAAAGAGTTAAGCGAAGGGTTTGATCGAGAGGCGAACTTTGTGCGGTGGCGAGCATATAGGATGCGTCGAGACGCACAACATTCAATGCAAATCCGGCACCAAAAGTAAAGTAGCTTCTGCCACCTTTGGAAGCATTCTCGTAGTTATACCCCATGCGGGCAAAGAATTGCTGATTGTAGGCATATTCTCCACCGAATGAAACGTTGATCTCTTTCAATTCTTCACTGAATCCGCCTGGGGCGTCGGAAAAACTTTTGAAAATGCCTGTGATGGGAGACATCGTTTCCCATTTCTCTTTTGCCTCCTCATACTGTGTCTGTCCCTCTATTGTGTCCATGTCATAATCTTTTTGGCGAGGCATAGTGGGCACAAGGAGTTTATTGAGATCAAGACCGATTGCAAGGGTATTATAATCGGCAAGAGGAAACATGAATTGTGCACCCACTCTTAAATTGGTAGGGAGATAGGCATAAGTCGCCCCGTGGTCATAGCTAACTTTAGTGCCGATGTTGGAGATGTTGAATCCCCAGGAAAACTGACATTCGTTTCTGCCGATCATTGGATAGGTGACGTAATATCCCGAAATGTCAGCAGAAAAGGCGCTTGCGGCAGTGTTGGTCTCGCCGGAATAAGAATCGTCATAAGAGAGATCAGAAAGAATATATCTCAGAACGACTCCCATAGAAAACTTTTCTGATAATTTCCTGGAATATCCCAAATCAAAAGCAAATTCGTATGGATTGATAGTCTGAATAGTTTCGCCGGATGTATAGCCACCCACAGTCACATCTCCAAGAGAAAAATATCGGAAAGATGCGCTCAGAGCCTGATTGTCGGCATCTCCAAGTTTCCAATAGCCGGTAAGGTCGCCGAGAAATATGTCGTTGACAATTTTCCTTAGCCATGGAGTATAGGATAACGCTACTCCACCTTTGCTGTATGCAAAGGCATATTTTGATGGATTCCAGAATTGGGCGTTCACATCGGGATCGGTGGCAGCACCGAGATTGCCCATTCCGGATCCTCTTGCATCCGGAGTGATGCTCAAGGTCGTTACGCCTGTGTTTACAGGATTAAATTCGTTATCCTTGATGTCATTTCTTGCATTAGCGGAAAACGCATAAAGGAGAAAGATGCATAAGATAACAAGACAACCGTTGTTTGATATTATTTTCATTGAAGAGAAGAAATTTATTTTATCGGGACAACAAGGAGGGTCCTCTCACCAAGTCTCAGTTCAAGATTGTCGCCGATTTTAACGTCTGTGCCTTGTGAAAGAGCAGGAATAAGATAATCACCCATTTTTAAAGTGTTGGAAGCGGAAATCTCCGGAAATAATCCGTCAACGGGGATGGAGAGATTATCTATTCCCCATTCGTCGACTTTTTCATTGTTCTTATATAAGGTCAGAGGTTTATCTCCCATTATAAGGTCTGCATTTTCGAAATCTCCAAGAATCATGGATCTGTCGAAAGCTTGCGACATATCGGCTGGAAGACCATGTTTTATCAGGAATTCCCTTTTTTCAATATCCCGGAAATGAATTGCCGGGGCAGCTTCGGAGTAATATCTTTTGGAAAATCTTGGGGCAATTGACTTGCCGAGTCTTGTGATTTTTATGATAGGAGAGATAAAAGCCCTTATGGAACCGGTATTTTCCGGAATAAAAAATGGTTTCCCGGCATTGCATAATGCCGAGTCAGGGAGGAAACTCCAAACGGGCGCCCCTTTTTGACCGCAAGGCAGATTATTTTCAATAATAAATGTTTTCATCAGGATTCTGCATTAAGACGGTTATAGATCAGTGCAAGATGTGCATAGATAGAAGTGTTTGACATCACGATTCCTTCTGCCACTTTGACTCTATAGGGTGTAAAATTCCAGATTGCTTTAATCCCTTCTCCAATAGCTATGTCGGCAGTGACCTGTGCGCAATTTGCCGGAACCGTCAGGATACCGATGGTGGCAGGGGTTGCTTCCATCACTTCTTCAAGACTGTCTATATGGTATATTGGCACTTCTCCCACCTTTGTACCAATTTTTTTTTCGTCGATATCAAAACCTGCGATAATATTGAGTCCGTAATTGTCAAGACCGGAATCTTGCATCAAAGCCTTCCCGAGGCTTCCCGCACCAAACACGTATGCTTTGTGAGAAGTGTGAAATCCCAAAAAGTCTGCAAGAACTTTAGCAAGAGCATCTACTTCATAACCTATGCGGGTTTTCCCTTTCAATGAAAGGAAAGACAGATCTTTGGCTATCTGTGAAGCATCTACGTTCAATGCCCTTGAAATCTGCGTGGATGATATGTATTCCACATCCTGTGCCTTGAGAATCTCCACATATGCAAGATACCATGGCAGGCGTCGGAGAGTGGGTTCCGGAAGTATGAGATTATTGATCATATTATTTAATCGGTTGAATAGTGTTCTTATTTTGCCGTGACAGCAAGTTTCCCACTTTTTGTCACTTTCGCTCCTGAACTTGTGTGGAGAATTGCCCTGTAAGGGTAGATTCCCCTTGGCACCCTGGCTCCATTAAAATCTTCAAGATTCCATCCGATGGAAATGTCGGAAGATCTGCCGGCAGATACTGTCTCACCACTCCAGACTTTTCTGCCTGAAAGATCGAAGACTTCAATTTCGCAGTTCTCAACACAATCAAAGGAATCAGATGAAATAATGAAGTTTACATTTGAGGATGCAGGATTCACGTCTGTGCGTAGTTCAGAAATTATTGGTAGCCATCCGGCTTCAATCTTAAATGACAGAGAAGCCGATGAGGAATTGTTGGCATTATCCCAGACTGTGAAGGTCAGGGTATGTTTCCCGGGTTTAAGGTTTTCGAGCGGGTATGAGATTTCTCCGGCAGAAGGATCTGATTCATCAGGAGAAAAATAAATAGCAACATCATTGAAATATATGCCATCGTCAAGCTCGATTTTCATATTATGCCCGATTCCGGTTTCCGAAGAGTTGATCCCGGATTCATCAGAGAAACGGGCTTTTAAGACCGGGGATGGACCGACTGCATCTCCGTCGGTAAAAGAAGGAGAATTAAGATAGAGGGAGGAGATAACCGGACCTTCATTATCTTCAGGAGATTCCATGTCATAACCATAGACAAAAAATTTATCTGTCGCCCCGTTTGCCTCCCTTCCGACATCATCTGACGCATAAGCCGACAATAAAGCAGGACTATAATTGTTTTCAATTTCAGACGGGAGCATGACAGTGGTTTCCCAATGCCCGTCTTTTGCAACGGTTTTGCCGGAATAAAGCCTTGATTTTCTGTCGTTGTATGACATTTCTCTGCCATTGTCTCCATTGCCATAGGTGGTGATGACTTTCTCTGCATCGTATAGACGAAGATGTATGATGCCATTAAAATCATCTACAGTTGTCCCGTCAATATCTATTACCCTTCCTGAGATTTTCGCTGTGGAGCGTGCGTTAAGGACAGGTAGGTTGTTCATGTCGGAAAGGTTATTCCCGTTGATGTTGTCGATGTTTACCACAAATTCCGGAGACGGCAGGCGCATTGCAGGATCCCCCATAAGTCCGTAGCGTAGCTTGTTGTCATCTTTCCCTTGTGTGTTTTTCCCTTCCACCATTATGTCTCCGACCCTCATTGATTTACCATAACGGTCGCGTCTGAACACAAATTCCGATGTGCCGGTGTTGAGAGGTCCGTTGAGAGAAATGTAGACGGTTCTGCTCGGGCAGATCATGCCTATAACACCGGAATTTGGATTAAGCCACATTTTTTCGGCTCCGCTTATTTCATCTGCGTCCCAGCGCATAAATTCACAAGTGGCTGCGTAAAGAAATGGCAGTCTCTTATTGTTCATATTGGATATATCTTCCCAGGAAAGAAGATTCTCGTGTCCCCAGTTTTTTGTGGAAGCATGACCTATGTAATTCCAGAACAGTATTCCTTCGGAGAGCTTGTCAAACATGCGTTGTTTTGCTTCCGGATATACCGGACCTGTTGCGGAATAATCGAGAACGTATGAATCGAGATATAACTTCTCATAAGTGAACGCCGATCCGTTTCCGTTGTCATGAAGTGCCGAACAGACATTTTCCGCTTGAGAAAGATGGGTTCCGTTGTCTTGATCGTCGGCTATGACCATCACGTTGTTTCTCCATGGTCCATATTCAGGATCCAATACATATTTTTCAAGTTTATTGGCGGCAGACATCGCTTCGGTCGCGTTGGTGACCGGCATCCTTCCGACAGCGACTTGTATTTTAGCATTCCCGATATCCCATCCCGGAGCATAATCTTCGAGCATCCCTATATAGTCATCGCATGAATATGACGTTGCTTCAGAGAATCCGGTAGGTGATTGCCAGATAGGTATTCGTGGATAACCTGCATTTTTAACAGATGACGTCACCATCTTATTGTCGTAGGTGGGACGGCTCATTATAAGGCAATAGCGGGTGTAGTCGTTGCCGGTATGAAAAGACCTGTCAAACCACATTTTTAGTAGCTTCCTGAATGCTGTCACGTCCGGCACACCTGATGAAAATTCATTGTAGATCATTTCGGGAGAAACGATCAGCGAGGAGAGACCATCACTCTTTTCGTGTATCCCTGCAATTTTTTCAGCCGCGCTGCGATATTCATCCGGAACAATTATCAATAGTCCGGGAGCTTCTGCCGAATGAAGATCCTGATTGTTGATTCTTCCGACCGGAGTGGCTGCACGTGATATTTTGGCTGGATTAAAAGCTACGAATTCTGCATAGCCGGAGGCTTTGTTGAATATAGCGTCAGAACCCGACAGGGTATAGACCACTTGCTTTGGGTTTAGATGGTCGGATACGTCAAGGATTATGGTGTTGCTGTCGCATCCGGACAATTTGACCTTTGCCGCTTGTTCTGAAGAAACATAGAAATATAGTTCATTGTCATGAAGGCGTAGTTCTCGTTCATAAGAAATTCGAATAAAATCTAAAGCGGCTGTAAACAACGCCCCTGAATGAGAATATTGAATGGTCAGATTGAGCTTGTCATCACTTCCTGATATCACTTTGTTTGTCGTGGTTGTAGCGATAAAAGTGTCGTTTGAACTGACTCCGCTGATCCTGTCGTTTTCAGTTGCCGGCAATCTTGTGCCGTTTGCAGTGAAGAGGAGTGTCGACATTCCGTTTGTGACTTTTGCTCCAAATCTTACCGTCATGTTTATGTCGGATATTATACCCGGTAAATCGAATTGAAAACTGCGGGTTGACTGAGTGCGGAAATCCTCACCAAGCATAAGCCTGCCTGTGTTTGAGGGGGCGAGAAAATCCTGTTCGTGAATGATCCTTTCAGAGAAGCTTGTTATGACGTCATCTGATTCCGAAGAGATTTCAGCACTTATCTCGGGAGAGACAGGAGACTCTTCACAGTCACTTATGAAATAGTAGGAATTGTCGGAATAGGGATTAATCTCATGAGAGAACTGTGTGGCATTATTGTCGGTCGGTGTCCACTTTACGTTGGAGTGCCCGAAAAACACAATTCCTTGATCGGTCTTGATAGATGGAACGACAGGAAGATCGTCGATCATGTTCTCGTCAAGCCGTTCGGAAATCATTCTTCCGCCGTATCCGAAAACATTGACTTTACCGGGATCAGAAAAGCCTAAATTGCGTAGAGTGGCGGTAGAAATTAATTGAACGCCTGTTTCATTGACTTTAATCTTTACCCATTTGCCTGAAGCAAGACGGGATGATGAAGCGTAATGTTCGGGCGTCAGTGCGTAGGAGTTGGCAGATGTAATGATAAAAATGGAAAGTGACGCCACAATTTTCATCAAGACGTCAGATATTTCAACAGGTATATATGTATGAAATTTATATAGTTTCAAAATACGTTAAATCAAAACATACATTTTGGAAAACCGCATAGTGGCAGTGATTTACAATCCAGATATTTCACTATACAAATAACGCTGAACAGTAATTGTTATTGCTTGTAAGGTTGGGAGTAGGGCCAGATATCGCCAAGGAGGAAACGCTCCCATTCGGCACGGTTGCCACAAAAAGTGTTGAGATCGACATCTCCAATTATACCATCCACTTTCCCGCGGTGATTGAATTGCCAGAAACTCCATTCGGCGTGGATAGGGTTTTCTGTAAACCCACATATCCAAAGGGGATGACCGGGATATGTCTCTGCGATATAATCATAGTACCCGTCCCGGTTTGTATAAAACATTACTCGGTGACCTAACAGGTTAAGATAATCCACCATTTCCGAAAGACGTCTCACAATTGTTTCTTTAGGGATGTTGTCAGGATTGCCTGCCTTTTCAATATCGATGACAAGACCGAGTTCCGGTTGTCGTTTACCGACCACCCTTAGTAAATTGATTGCCTGTTCCACTCCGTCGCGGTCGAACCGGAAAAAATGGTAGATTCCGGTCTTTAGCCCTGCTCTCTTTGCATTGTCGTAGTTTTGGCGAAAACTTTTGTCTTTGAAGTCACCGCCTTCAGTAGCTTTTATGAAAACAAATTCCATACCGGCGTCTGCCACTTTGTCAAAATCAATATTTCCATTGTGAGCCGATATGTCAATGCCTCTTATGGGATAACGCTCGGGATCTACGTAGGGAGGTGTGGTTATGAATTGCCTGTAAGCCCATATAGCCGCAAACACAAGCAGGATGCAGACGAGAAGAAATCCGCAGGCAACCATCAGGTCTTTCATCGGTCGATTTGAAAAAGGCACTTTCATATCACAAATTTAAACAAAAAAAGTGATAAGAAAGCTTTAGAAACTGTATAAAATTTATTTTGTCTTGTCATTGAGGTCTTTGTCGGCATCTTTTTAATATGTATTCAGTAATGCGTTCTAAAAAACTGATTGGAAAAACCTCTCAGTACCTTCTGCCAATAAATATTATAAATTTTTGTTCAAAAATAGGGGCTGACAGTTAATGTGGCTGAGTAATTTTGAAGTTTCGGCGATAAGAGTTAATTTTGCAGAGTATATAAGATGAATGATGCAACCTTTCATATCGTGGCTATCGCCGTTGCCGCAATCGCGGTGATCAAAGGATTTCGCAGCGGTTTTACGGGTCAGGTGTCGGGAGTGCTTGGTTTGGCGTTCGGCACTGTCTGTGCACACGTCTTTGACGAGCAGGCGGAAGCTGTTGTCCGTGCGCTCCTTCCCGGAATTGAAGGAAGGCTCGGATCTGCGTTTGTCTACAGTGTTACATCTGCCGCCTTGGTATATGTCGCGGTTTTTCTGTTATTTCGTATCTTTACGAAAGTTTTGAGAAGCGCGATGCAGGTGTTTTATGTTGGGATGCTCGATAAACTGCTTGGTTCGGCATTTTGCCTCGCAAAGTATATGCTTATGCTTTCCATAATCTACAATCTTATCTTATGTGTCAATCCATCATCCCCTTTGATGAAGTATGCCACGGCTGATGATGGAAATGTAGTGGAGATTGTGATGATGCTTGCGCCTGGAATGCTGGGATGTCACAGCTATGAGGATCTTTCTCATCTTATACAATTAAGAGAAGCGAAAAAAATTAGTTGGAACATAAATTGTGCTCCTGATGTTATTATAAATAATAATGGACTGAGAGCCAAAATAATGATAGGAAATGCTTAAAGTAAACAACCTACATGCCGAGATCAACGGCAAAGAAATATTGAAGGGAATCAATCTTGAGGTGCGTCCCGGTGAAGTACATGCCATTATGGGTCCTAACGGTTCAGGCAAGTCTACGCTGTCTATGGTGCTTGCCGGCAACCCTGCATATACAGTGACGGGGGGTACTGCTGAGTTTTATGGCAAGGATCTTCTTGCCATGCCGCCTGAGATCAGAAGCCATGAAGGTCTGTTTCTCGGCTTTCAATATCCTGTGGAGATCCCGGGCGTGTCAATGGTGAATTTCATGCGTGCGGCTGTCAACGCCAAGCGGGAATATTTCGGGCAGCCACCCATGAGCGCTACCGATTTCCTCAAGATGATGAGGGAGAAGAGGGCGATTGTGGAGCTCGACAACAAGCTTGCATCACGTTCTGTGAATGAGGGTTTCTCCGGTGGTGAAAAGAAGCGCAACGAGATTTTTCAGATGGCTGTTCTCGAACCGAAACTTTCGATACTTGATGAAACTGACTCCGGTCTTGACATTGATGCCTTGCGTGTTGTTGCGGAAGGTGTCAATAAACTAAAGTCGGACAACAACGCCACCATCGTAATCACACACTATCAGCGCCTTCTTGATTATATCAAGCCTGAATTTATTCATATCCTCTACAAAGGTAGAATAGTGATGACCGGAGGTCCGGAACTTGCTCTTGAATTGGAAGAGCGTGGATATGACTGGATCAAACAGCAGGTAGACAACGAGGAAAATAAAGGGTAAGGATATGGGCGCATTGCAACAATATATCGATCTTTATAAGGAGCATAAATCTCTTGTTGATTCCGGAAGCGCGGGGGTGCTCAATGAGTTGCGTCCGGCGGCTTGCGAAGTCCTCGGGAACATGGAGCTCCCTGCCAAAGGTTCGGAAAATTATGAGACTACAGATCTTGAAAAGATTCTGTCGCCCGACTATGGGGTGAATATAGGGCGTGTCAATATAGACGTGAATCCCGCCGCCACATTTCATTGTGGCGTGCCAAGCCTTTCAACATCGCTGTTTTTTTCAGTCAACGATCTTTATGCAGAGGCGGCAGACGCACGAATCGGGTTGCCGGAAGGGATGTATGTGGGCAGTCTGCGTCAGTTTGCCATCACCCATCCTGAAATATGCGCCAAATATTATGGAATGTGTGCGGATCTCAACAATCCTGTTGTGGCGCTTAATACGCTTCTTGCCCAAGATGGAATAGCCGTTTGGGTGAAGAAGGGTGTTAAAGTCGAGAAACCGATCCAGATTGTAAACATACTTCAGAATGGCGCTCCGCTTATGGCTGTGAGGCGTGTGCTTGTTATCATGGAAGAGGATTCCGAGATAAAGATTCTTACGTGCGATCACACCCAAAATCCTGATGTCGATTTCCTTGCTTTGCAGACTGTCGAGATTTTTGCCGAAAAGAATTCACGTCTTGACTACTATGACCTTGAGGAGAGTACTGAAAAGACATCTCGTCTCTCTGCGATGTATATTCGAGAGGAAGAGGGGTGTGAACTTGTGATCGACGGCTTGACCCTTTACAACGGCACCACAAGAAATGAATATTATTCACGGTTTGAAGGGGAACACGCCTCTCTCCATCTCTATGGAATGGGAATTGAAGACAAGAGCCGTCATCTTGACACATATTCCCGCATCGAGCATAGGAAAGGGTATTGCAACACCGACGAGCTTTTCAAGTATGTCCTTGATGATGAGGCAATAGGCGCGTTTGCAGGCTTGATCAAGGTAGATAAGGGTGCCGATAAGACGGAGGCTTATCAGAACAACCGGAATATAGTGGGTAGCGACACGGCGAAGATGTTTTCAAAGCCTCAGCTTGAGATCTATAACGACGATGTGAAATGCAGTCATGGAACAGCGATCGGTCAGCTTGACGAAATGCAGGTTTTCTATATGCGTACACGCGGGTTGCCGGAACAGACTGCAAAGCTTTTGTTGAAACAGGCGTTTATGGCTGATGTGATAGAAGCAGTGACTCTTCCCGGTCTTAAGGAGCGTCTCCACATGCTTGTGGAACGTAGGTTTGCAGGTGGCGTTTCAAGTTGTGCGGTATGCAATTCCTCTTGTAGCGGAGATACAAAATGATATGATGGACAAATATGATGTAAACAAAATAAGGGAGGATTTTCCGATTCTTTCCCGAGAGGTGGCAGGGAAACCTATGGTATATCTCGATAATGGAGCCACGTCTCAGACCCCCCGTAGGGTTGTGGAGGAAATAGAGCGTATCTATACTCATACAAAAGCCAACGTGCATCGTGGTGTGCATACCCTCTCTCAGGAAATGACCGACATGCAGGAGCAGACAAGGGAGAAGATACGCAGTTATATCAATGCCTCTTCTATTGAGGAGGTTATATTCACACGTGGCACCACAGAGGGTATCAATCTCGTGGCTTCATCTTTTGGAAGCCGGTTCAAGGAGGGTGACGAGATCATTCTTACCGTGATGGAGCACCATGCCAATATCGTGCCTTGGCAACTTTTAAGAGACAGGACAGGTATTGTTATCAGGGTTGTCGACATTAATGATAAAGGGGAGCTTGATCTTGACCAGTATCGTTCTCTATTTAATGACCGCACCGTTATGGCATCGTTCTGTCATGTCAGCAATGTGCTTGGCACGGTCAACCCCGTGAAAGAGATGGTGGAGTTCGCACATTCAAGGAATGTGCCTGTCCTTATCGACGGGGCGCAGGCTGCTCCTCACATGTATGTAGACATGCAGGATATTGACTGCGATTTTTATGTATTCTCTTCGCATAAGATGTACGGTCCCACAGGTATCGGTGTGCTTTACGGAAAGAAAAAATGGCTTGAGGAGATGCCTCCGTATCAGGGTGGTGGTGAGATGATCGGAAAAGTCACATTCGAACATACCACCTACGCAGATCTTCCTTTCAAATTTGAAGCCGGTACGCCTGATTTTGTTGACATCGCGGCTCTTTCAAAGGGTATAGATTTTATTGAGGAGATCGGAATGGATAATATAGCCGTTCATGAGAAAGAGTTGCTTGATTATACCCAGAAGAAGATGATGGAGATTCCCGGTCTTCGGATATACGGAACAGCTGCCCATAAGGATGCTGTTATTTCCTTTTTGGTGGGCAATATACATCCATACGATCTTGGCTTGCTTCTTGACAAACAGGGTGTGGAGGTCCGGACCGGTCATCATTGTGCGATGCCGTTGATGGATCGTTTTGGCATTCCCGGGACAGTCCGTGTTTCCTTTGCTGCTTACAACACGATAGAGGAGGCGGATGCCCTTATTGCCGCCTTAAAAAGAGCGGTAGCAATTCTCGGGTAAGATTGATTTTAGACAAAACAGGGGGAACTGGCTATTAAAAATAGATCAGGTATTGAGTCGGATTGCCGGCTGATTTCTCTTCGATCTTTTTCTTTAAAGCCCTTTTCCTGTTGTAGACCCTGTCATAGGGTATGTCTTGGATAACGCTTATTGTTTTTGCGGAGAAACCCAAAACGATAAAAATGAACAGATTCTTATCCTCAGAGTCCAGTGAAGGGTTATCTTTGACAAAACGGTTTATAAGATTGTCAAGGTTGAGATTAATAATTTTCTCAAAGTTGACAATCACTTTTCTGTTGTCTCTGAAAGAGGAAATTATTCTCATCACTTCCTTATATATCTCTTTCTTTTCGGATTCCGACCCTTTGATGTCATGATATCTTGACATCAGACTGTCTAACATCTTATACTGCTCACCGATCAATGACCTGACAGCCGATCTGCTTTCTTCGATAGCTTTGCGTAGCGTGGATGAACTTTCGCTATAGTTTTTGGATAAGGATTCGAGTTCCTCTTCACGGAGTCCAAGATCCTTTTCCAATTCAAAAATGGTGTGCGCCATCTCGTGGTTTTTCCTTTTTGCAGTTATCAGCTTTTTCCATAGAAATGTTGTTATGGCAATTAGGGATAAAACAGCAATGACGGAGACGAGAAGGTAAATAATGTTCGTCGACCCTTCAAGTGCCAGTTCAGTTTCCTGAAGCTTGTAATTGTCCATCAATTCCTTTTCCTGAGACATTGATACCCATCCGCGATAGATTTCATCATTTGTCCGGCAGATCTCGCTCTTTAGTTCATACGCTTTCTTGTAATCTCCCTTAGCGGCTGCTGTTTCACACAAAAGGTCAACCGGTCTGTCGGAACGGGAAATGATGCTGTCGGCACATGCCTCCGCCTCCTTGACATTTCCCGTTTTAAGATATGCCATGCCCAGGTAATTCCAGTCTTGAACAGACATGGATGCCGGATATGCATTCGCCAAGGTTGTGAAGCAATTAATGACGGAATCATATTTCTCTTGTTTGTAATAACATAGTGCGGATGTGTGCAAAGAACTTATCTTTAGATATTGCTTGCCGCTGTCGGTGCCTTTTCGATACAATTCTTTGGCAAGAGAGAGGCAGCTGTCTGTCTCATAATTGTTGAAATAAGAACGGCAAAGGTCATATATCGCATCTTCGGTATAGTCACTTCCAATTGATTTAAATTCTTTAAGGCTTAATGAATAATAGTTTTTCGCAATCTCTGAACGTCTGATGGCGTCATACAGGTCGCCAAAACATCGATGTACCAAGGCAAGCCACTTTATGTTGTTGCTTGCCAAAGCAGATTTTTCCGCTTGGGAGGCATTGATAAGACCTTCTCCAAAATCCTGATTGTTTTTGTTTATTATGGCATTATAATAATATGCTTTCAGACGGTATAAGCTTTTGATATCCTTGTCGAAAAAACGTGCTGCGGCTGCGATGCGTGATACTGTAGTGTCGTCTATACCCGATTTATACCGCGCCTCGGTGAGAAGTATGTCGTAGATATGCCTGTCTTTTTTTGTTGTAAGTGTATTGGTGTCGAGTCGTGCAAGAAGGTTTAGCGTCGAATCCGGACGGGCATCCACAACAGTCTCCGCTTCCCAGAGACGATTGTCGATGTCTTGTCTGCAGGATATAAAGATTGGAGACAGGACTATTATTAAGAAGAGGAGGATATGGCTTATTTTTGACAGGACTTTCATTTAGCATTAATATATGATTGTGGTATTAATATATGATTCAGGTATTCTGGTCGCCACAAAGTTAGTAAAAATTTCTATAATATTCTGTCGTCACTTAAATTTAGTCATTGTAGTCATATCAAAGCGAATGTCAAAGCAAGTGCTCGATGATAGTCTCCCCGTCGGAATAAGGGTAACGTTAGAAGATTGTGTAATGAATATTGAAATATGAATAAGGTGTGTCTACAAAGTGACAAGACACACCTTATTCCTGTATTTGTTTGATTACAATTGTTATTTGATTGTAATTTTCTTTGAGATTGTTTCTATGCCGTTTGATGCACGGACGATATAGATTCCTGATTGCCATCTTGAAGTGTCGAATTGATATTCCCCTGTAGGTGTGGAGATCTTATCTTGGATCGCTCCAGTGGTGGCGTTCATGACTTCTATTGTCCATGTATTGGTATCAGAATCGTTTACGCGCAATTCTGAAATCTCGTCAGTCTTATATTCTGCACTGTCCGCAATATCTACAAATTCAATATAACCAAGATTTTCCTGCTCGTCCTCCTTTGTTATGATAACGCTGAGAGTCGTGCCGTCATGAGAAAGATTCATGGTATGTGGCGGTGGTGGATTAACTGCGAGAACTCTTACCCTTGCAGTTCCCCCGGTATACACTCCCTTGAATTCCAATGTGGTAGTGGCGGATGTAGAAGCGGTCTTGGGTAATGAGAACCTTATAAAGTCGAGCCCTACCGTCCAGTTTTCGATACTGCTCCCTGACCATGACGATGAGTAATAGTTGAGGTCAACAGAATTTATTGTAATGTAAGTGCCGGCGCGGGCCTCAAGAGAGGCTCCGTCTGTAAAAGGTCTGTCCACGATTGCTGGAAAACTTACCCCGTTGACTGTGGATGCTGGTACACTGTAAGTGCCGGAGAAAGTGCCGAGAAGGGCTATGTTTTTGGTCAGGGTTGCCACTGTCAAGCCCCCGATCTTGACAACGGCTGTAAGAGTAGTCTTGACTGTTTTTGTTCCGTTAAGTTCAGCAGTACAGTTTAAGTTCCCTTGTCCGGAGGTAGTAAGTTTTATATTGTTTTTATCTTTTTCGTTCACGCTCCATGAAACTGAAGCTGTCTCAGGGAAATTCTCAATTTTATATGTACTTTTTGATTTTGCAACTTCCGACCCATTTATTGCCAGAGCGACATCCTTGAGTGCTGCATAAGCATTAAGTAGCCCATAACCGTATGTCGTGTCGTAACCTGTTGTTCCAAGATCGGTTGCGGTTCTTTCCAACACATCCTTTACTTCCGCCGCTGTCAAGTCGGGACGAATTGACAATAGTAATGCTGCCACGCCTGCGACCTGTGGACATGCAGCGGAAGTTCCCCCAAATTTTTCTGTATAATTCCCCTTTGAATTGTATCCAAGACTCCCCATTCTATCCGTTGTAACAATATCCCCCTGAAGATTAACATTTCCTGATGGCGCAACCATACTTAGCCCGGAACCTCGTTGGCTATAATTCCATATTTTCCCTGTCTTGTCGACTGCACCAACACTAATGACTCCTTCAACGGAAGCCGGAAATGCCAGTTTGTTTTGACCACTATTACCTGCAGCAAAAACGACCACACATCCTTTTCCGTTCCTTCCTTTTGTCATAGCATCTTTTATTGCATCAGCTAAAGTGGTATTGTATATACCATTCATATTGCCCCAGGAACAGCTAAGAACGTCAGCTCTTTCACTTGCCCATCTTACAGCTTCAGCAATGTATTCATAATCGACATATCCATTAGAATTACATAGATTCACAGGAAGTATGGTTACATTTGATGCTATGCCTCTTATTCCAATAGAGTTATTGGCAGCTCCTATAATTCCGGCGCAAGCCACTCCATGCCCATCTGATGCATTTATAGGATCTCCCTTTCCGGTCTGGTTTAAAACCGTATATCCATCCAGCACATTTGGTAAGTCTTCATGGTTATGATCCACTCCCTCGTCAAGGACAGCAACAGTAATCCCTTTACCAAAATCAGGAGTCATTTCCCATGCAGATTCCATATTTATACCGATACTGCCGGAAGTGTTGTCGCGTAAATAATACTGCTTTGAATAGTGTGTATTGAAAGACTCTATTTTTGCATTTGTGAAAGCATCACATTCAATTACGTTTTCATCTTTTGATAGAATTGTTGTGATCTTTAAAACTTCATCGGAATTTTGTACATTGCAATTGAAGATGAATACTCTTCCTAATTTTCTTTTAAATGTCAACTCATTGCCGAACTGTTCTGTAATCTGGTCTATTTCATCTGCATTTTTTGCAATGACAGCAATTTTGGGCAAAATTGTCAATGTGTCGCCAAAATTGGTCATATATGTTTTTGAATAATAGTTTCCATCATTAGATACCTTAGAAACTATAGATTCTTTAGAATCTTTTTCAACATCCACTTCTTCCAATTTTATAATATTGGATTCATATTTGAATGTATACTGTGCAAAAGAAATCTGTGCGTATATGATAAATATCAAAAATATCAGATGTTTCATATCAGTGTAGTTTTATAATTTTAATTTTACATATCCATGAGGGATATTCAGTTGAAGTATACAGGAAGGGGATAACCCGTTCTTTTGCAGATAATATATTGAAGGAAAGTTTTTGGTTGACTTTTAGATCCGGAGTAGGGAAATCAGCAAGACTGACAGACAATAGTTCATCTTTTTTAGGCATTCCCATTATATTATGAGGACTGTTGGTTATTTTAATGATAATTTCATCCGGATCTTGACCTATATCTTTAAGGTCTCCTTTATCTATTATATATCCTTCATAAACTCCTTTTGAGAGATCATCGTCCTTGTCGCATCCGATTAAGCCTATGGTGCCCAATGCAAAGAGCAGGCTCCACAATAAGATACCGATTTTTAGTTTGCGTTTCATAATAAAACATTTTTAGCTTTTATATTATAGTGGAATTTTCAATAAACTCTGTATATGATGTAGGATCTGTTCTGAAACGGATCTGTCAGATGTATACAAATCCTTCGTAAGTTGTTCCTGTATCGGATGTGCAGGAGATGAAGTATTCTCCGGATTGGAGACCAATTTGCCATATTGGGAAGTCACTGCTGACAGTTCCAAACCGGGTATTGCCTTCCAAATCTGTTATGGTTACAGAAAGTGTCGTGGTAGATCTCAAATTTGAGAATATGCACCATCTGTTCAGATAATCATATCTGAAGTAAATACCATCATGTCTTGCAGGCATTCTTTTGCGATCAGGATGTACATCCTGATATGTAGGTGGCAAATACATATCGTCTGAACCTCCTGACGGGGCATCTTCAGAACGTGCATACATGAAAGATAGTGATAGCAGACATAAAGCCAACATTGTCGTCTTAAGTTTTATCATAGACTATAGATTTAGATTAATATTAGTTGTAAAATTAGTACTAAATATTGTGATTACCTTTGTTTTTACGAATAAAAAATCTATAAATATGATCTGTATTGAATTGATATATAGAAGTATATAAATGGTATGAAATAAATAATCTATAAGTTGTATGTCAGAATCTATACATATTGTCTGATGGTGCTTAAATTGTGTTCGGAGGGCAATTTAATAGAAAGAGCGCACGGTGTGTCCATGCGCTCTTTTGTGGAATATGTTGCCTAAATCAAATAAATGATCAAGGATATGTCTTTTCAGATTTTAGAAATCACGAAACAGTTTAAGCCGGTTTTTTATATTCATTCACCTTCTTGTGCTTGCTGATCTGAAGGGTGGTTTCCGGGAAATACTCGGCAAGAAGGTTGTAGAGATCAGGATCAAATTCCTTGAGATCTTCTCTTGTGTTAACCCAATTGTGCTTGCCGTCGGGATGAGGCATTTCGGCGTTAACATTAAACCAGTCTTGTACAGCTTCTGCAAAATACTCGGCAGGATCTGTGGCACGGTAAGTCCCTTCAAGTATACCGCTGTCCATCGCCTTTTTGTAAAGGGCGTTCAGACGGTCGTTGAAATCAGGCACAGCAAGGGTAAGACCAATCAGATGGATTGAATGTGCGAACTCATGGATGAGGATATCCTCGGCATGATATTTGTCGATCTGATAACCCAACACATTCTCTTCGGCACAGCTTGTGAGCGGAAGTTCAAGGTCGCCGCCCAAACCACGTGCACGGAGGTCCCAGTTGAGGCTTGTGTCGTTGACAAGATGACGATGTTCAGGAATGTCTGTAGTCCCTTCATAGCGAGCCATCATTGCAATGCGGGTGCCTCTGCCTACCATTGAATCGAGCACGGCTGGCGGAAGCATGACGGTCATGGCATAGAGGGTGCGGTGGGCAGCAACAAAAGCTGAGTCAGGCACACGCCATGAAGATACGAGCGGAAGACCGTTGACATCGACATATTTCTTGTAGAAAGGGTCGAGGTTAAGAGAGTCGGGCACTCCTGTAACTACGCATTCGGGGATCTCGAGTTTTTCAGTCTCTGCTTCGGCAACAGTATCCTGAGTCTTGGGAGTTTGCTGGCATGCCATAAGCAAACCGAGACATGCCAGCAAAGTGAAGATTGATTTTCTCATATCGGTTTTTATTTGAGATATGAGTAACGATAATCGGTAGGAGAAACAAGAGTTTCCTTGATCACGCGCGGGATGACCCAACGGATGAGGTTGAACTCGCCGCCAGCCTTGTCGTCAGTGCCGCTTGCACGAGCACCACCGAAGGGCTGCATGCCGACTACTGCACCTGTCGGTTTGTCGTTGATATAGAAGTTTCCGGCAGCGTAGCAGAGATCCTCGCTGATTTTTTCAACAGCCATTCTGTCTCGACCGAATACAGCTCCAGTAAGACCATAAGGAGATGTTTCGTCACAGAGCTTAACTGTCTCTTCAACCTTGTCATCATCGTAGGGATAAACTGTGATGATGGGGCCGAAGATCTCCTCTTCCATAGATTTGAAATGAGGGTTGGAAGTCTCGATGACAGTCGGGCTAACAAAATAACCTACAGACTTGTCGCAAGTTCCGCCGATAACAACCTTTGCGTCTTCAGCAGCCTCCGCATAGTCGATATATGACTTGCACTTGTCGAAAGATGCTTCGTCGATAACAGCATTTATGAAGTTTGAAGGATCTTTCACGTCGCCCATTTTCACTTCAGAAGCCATGCGCTTCATATCTTCAAGCACCTCAGACCACAGGCTCTTCGGGATGTACATACGGCTTGCAGCAGAGCACTTCTGACCCTGGAATTCGAACGCACCGCAGAATGCAGCTGTAGCGACTGCCTTCGGATCTGCAGACGGATGCACGAAGATGAAGTCTTTGCCGCCTGTTTCACCTACGAGACGCGGGTAGCCGATATATTTGCCAAGGTTTTCACCAGCCTGACGCCATAGAGAGTTGAACGTAGAGGTCGAGCCAGTGAAGTGGATGCCTGCGAAATACTTGCTCTGTGTCGCAACCTCGCCGATGAGTGCGCCGCTTCCGGGGAGGAAGTTGATGACTCCGTCGGGAAGACCTGCCTCTTTGTAGAGCTGCATGAGATAATAGTTTGAGAGCAAAGAAGTGGTGGATGGTTTCCAGAGAGCCACGTTGCCCATGAGGACCGGAGTCATGCAGAGGTTAGAAGCGATGGAGGTGAAGTTGAACGGAGTGACAGCGAGAATGAAACCTTCGAGAGGACGGAATTCTGTGTGATTGATCTGACCGTTTCCGTTTTTGGGCTGCATCTGATAGATCTTGGATGCATAATGCACATTGTAGCGGAAGAAGTCGATTGTCTCACAGGCGGAGTCGATTTCAGCCTGATAAATATTTTTACTCTGTCCGAGCATGCAGGCAGCATTGATGATAGGACGGTATTTTGTGGCGAGCAGTTCAGCCATTTTCAATGCTATGGCAGCGCGTGTGGTCCACGGAGTCTTTCTCCATTCTTTCTGAGCCTCCATAGCGGCTTCAATAGCCATTTCAATCTCCTCTTTACCCACTTTATGATATGTGGCGAGCACGTGTTTATGATCGTGCGGGCAAGTCACTTTGCCTGTGTTGCCTGTACGGATCTCTTTTCCACCGATGATGATAGGTATGTCGACTACGATGTTGCTTTGGCGTTCAAGCTCTTTTTCCAGAGCGACGCGTTCCGGAGATCCTGCCAGATAACTTTTTACCGGCTCATTTGCGGGAGAGGGAAAGGTAATAATGGAGTTGTTCATAATGCGATTTTATGTTAAAGGTTTAGTTGTTTTGTCTTTGTATAAGTTTCCCAAATGCTTCACCCTTCGCTATGAAAGGTGAAGCATTTGAGACGTGTCAAGGCTATCCGCCTATGATTGCCTTAATGCCATATTTGGCAAACTGAGCCATGCAACGTTTCTGTGTTGCCTCCGAGGGAACTGCGAATGGATAATCGCAATTGAAATCAGACCAGATGCGGCGATGCTTGTCGCGTGCCACATTATGGTAAGGGAGAAGATTCACCTGACGTTCTTTCCAATCAAGAGAGGAAATGAACTGAGCGGTTTTTTCGATATTATCCTCATCGGAATTGACACCGTCGATAAGGGGGATACGGATAAAGAAACTTTTACCGAGATTTGAAATCAACCGAATGTTTTCCAATATGGGGACATTGGAAACGCCGGTAAATTTCTTGTGGGTATCATCGTTCATGTGTTTCAGATCCACGAGCATCAGCTCGCATTCCGCAGCGATCCGTCTCACCACTTCCGGGTCTGCATAGAGTGTCGTGTCGACAGTGCGGTGAAATCCGCGTCGTCCCAATTCCTTCAGGATTTCCAATGTGGCTTCAGACTGCATCATTGGTTCTCCGCCACAGATTGTGACACCGCCGCCACCCGTCTCCATGACTTCACGCTCCTTTTCGATCTCCTCCATCAAGGCGTCCATAGACCAGGTTTTCCCACACATCTCAAGGGCTGTTGTAGGGCATTCTTCGATGCATTTGCCGCAGAGAATGCACTTGACGCCCGGCACGGGAGCAATCCCGACGGGGGTGAGCTGAAGTGCCCCTTGAGGACAGATGTCAACGCAACTGTGGCATCCGATACATTTGCTCTGCTTATATGTCTTTTGCGGAGGAGCGATCCACGATTCGGGATTATGGCACCATGCACAGCGCAAAGGACATCCCTTCATGAAGATAGTGGTCCTTATACCCGGTCCGTCGTTGATGGCATATCGTTTGATATCAAAGATGATCATAGACGATTGGCATTTACAATTTACAGGAGAGATCTTAGATATCGTCGTTTTCTGTACGTGCGATGATCTCGTTCTGGAGTTGTTCTGTCATATCATTGAAATAATCGCTGTAGCCAGCCACACGCACAAGAAGGTCCTTGTAGTTGTCAGGATTTTGTTGTGCATCGTGAAGTGTTTCAGAGTCAACGATGTTGAACTGAATGTGGTGACCGCCCTGCTTGAAGTAAGAGCGTACGAGATTTCCACATTTCTTGATATCTTCCTCACGATGGAAAAGAGCCGGTGTGAAGCGGACGTTGAGCAGAGTTCCACCGCTCTTTGTCTGATCAAGCTTGCCGAGCGACTTGATTACAGCTGTCGGTCCGTGGGTGTCACTGCCGTGAGCGGGAGATGTTCCGTCGCTGATGGCGAAGTGGGCGAAACGTCCGTTGACACTTGCCCCGCAGACAGACCCGAAGTAGTTGTGGCATGTTGTGGAAAGCATGTTGAGGTGTGTCTTCCCTCCACGGGTGTTCGGTCTACCTTCAATAGCGTCTACCAGGTCATCGTAAACGCGCAGTGCGATCTTGTCTGCATATTCGTCGTCGTTGCCGAAGAAAGGAGTATGGTTGCGGATGTACTGACGCATTTTCTCTTCTCCCTCCCAGTTGGCTGACACTGCTGCGAGCACTTCGTCCATAGAGTAACGGTTGTCTTCAAACACGTGCTTCTTGAGAGTGGTGAAACAGTCTGTTATGGTTCCGAGACCTGTGCACTGGATGTAGGTCGTGTTGTAGCGTGCGCCGCCGCTGTAGTAGTCCTTGCCTTTTTCAATACAATCATCAATGTAGAGAGAAAGGAATGTGGCGGGAGCATAGAGCGAGAACATGCGTTCGATATAGTTGTTGACAGACAGTTTGAGGTTGACGAAATATACCATCTGTTTGTGCCATGCATCGTAAAGTTCTTCGAAAGTCTTGAAATCGCGAGGATCTCCGGTCTTGAGCCCGAGCTGTTTCTTAGAAATCGGATCGAAACCGTTGTTGAGAGTGATTTCAAGAATTTTCGGAGTGTTGAGGTATCCTGTGAGCAGATACGCCTCCTTGCCGAACGCACCGACTTCGATACATCCTGAGCAACCACCTTCGCGGGCGTCTTCGAGACTCTTCCCTGCGCGCACCATTTCCTTTACGTAGGTGTCGGGATTGAATACAGAAGGGTAGCCGTGACCCTGGCGGATCACTTTCAGACCTTCAATGAGGAATTCGTCGGGTGTGTTTTCTGCGATATGGATTGACAGACCCGGCTGGAGTTCGTGTAATTCTTCCTGAATCTCAAGAATAATATATGAAATATCGTTAGTCGCGCTGTTTCCGTCGCGGTCCACACCACCGATATTTATATTTGTAAAGTCGTTGTATGTTCCTGATTCGAGGGCGGTTACTCCGACTTTTGGAGGAGCGGGCTGGTTGTTGAATTTGATCCAAAGGCATGAGATGAGTTCTTTAGCCTTGTCGCGTGTGAGAGTCCCGTCTTCGAGACCTTTCTGATAGAAGGGGTAGAGATGCTGGTCGATATGACCGGGGTTCATCGAATCCCATCCGTTGAGTTCAGTGACAGTTCCGAGATGCACGAACCAATACATCTGGATTGCCTCCCATAGATCGCGGGGAGCGTGTGCCGGTACCCAGCGGCATACGTCGGCAATCTTTTCGAGTTCAGCCTTGCGCTGCGGATTTTCTTCTTTTACAGCCATCTCTTCAGCAAGCAGGGCATGGCGTTCTGCAAACAGGATAGCGGCATCGCAAGAAACAGCCATAGCCTCAAGTTCCTGCTGACGGTCGGTAGCTTCGGGGTCGTTGATATAATCAAGCTCGCTGATACGTTTCTCAATACGTGCCTTTACATCGAGCAAACCTTCGTGGTACATTTTGCCGTCCATCGCAGTGTGTCCGGCTGCACGTTGTTCCATAAACTCGGTGAATACACCTGCGTGATAAGCCTCTTCCCATTCTTTAGAAACATGGTTGAAGATGCGCTCGCGCTGAGTCTTTCCTGTCCAATAAGGAATTACATCGCGCTCATAAGTGTCGATGTCTTCCTGAGAGATAAAGTAAGGCTGCAGTTCACGGGAATTGAGAGTGTGGAGATCCTCAACTGAGTGACATGTGAGCTCGGGGAATGTCGGGACTGCTTTCGGAAGAGGTCCGCGTTCGCCTACAATGAGTTCGTCCTTACCGATATATATAGTCTTTTTCTTGCAGATCTCATAGAAATTCTTGGCACGAAGCATTGCAATCGGCATTGTGCCGTAGTTCTCTTTGTAGAACTCGGTTTCAATGAGTGCCCTCTCGATGCTCAGAGTCGTGGGAGTGTCGAAATTCTGCTTGCGCAACCGTTTGATACGGTCGTTCATGCCGCCATCATTTGCGGGATTCTTGATTGAGAAGCTCATTTCAGCTTAGTTTATATAGGTTAAAGTTAAATATGAAATTTTTAAGGTTGGTCGCCAACATAGAAAGCGATAAAACAGGTTAAGCTCCCAATGAGAAGCGAGCCGATTAACAGATTTTACAAAGGTATAAAAAAAAATCCAAAAAATACAACAGTTGTACTCTTTCATTTAAAATTGCGAAAAATGATTGAAAAAAGTTAGGATTTTTAGAAACTGGTTAAATGTTCTTTGTCGAATGAATTGAGAGGATTTGTCAGGCGGATTTTGATATATATATGAAGGAGTTGTGGGGTTTCCCTAATGACTGAATAAATATCATAAAGATGCCGACAAAGAGCTAAATTACAAGACAAAAAATTTTTTTAACACTTCCTTGTCTGCCTATGTTTTTAGAGAAAACATAGGGTTTAATCAGAAGTTGTGTCATTATTGTAAAAGAGTTTCAAACCATTCTCTTTTCATAATGGCTTGAAACTCTTTTATAAGTATTGTCTTAAAAATATAATGTGTTTACACGCAAAATGCGAAACTGACTTTTTAAAAGGAACGCACTACAAACGTTGATTGGCTTTATGTCGTTCGGCAGGAGTCATTTCTTCAGCGAATTTGTTTGGAAATTTCCAATGTTGACGAGGATGAACCATCGCCCATACAACAAGGAAAATACCTAAAAGAATGAAAGGTATGCTGAGTAGTTGACCCATATTGATACCATATGTGGCAATCATTTCATATTCAGAAGCAACTTGAACATTTTTTACATATTCAATCAGGAAACGCGGCACAAATATGCCGAGGAAGAATGTTCCTAAAATAAGGTAAGGTCTCTCTTCCGCATTCTTCTTCCAATACATCCACATCAGCAACGCGAAAAGAGCGAAATAACATAGCGCCTCATATATCTGCGTGGGATGTTTTGCAATGGTCTCCCCGTTACGCAGGAATATGAGTCCCCATGGCATGTCTGTCGGACCGCCATAAATCTCACTGTTCATGAGGTTGCCGAGACGTATAAGTCCCCCAACAAGTGCAACAGGGATCACAAGTTTGTCGAATGTCCAGGAGGCAGGCTTCTTGGAGACAATCCGGGAAAAGAGGAATACGGCTATGATTATCGCGATTGTGCCGCCGTGAGAGGCGAGGCCTCCGTTCCAGATTTTAAAGATCTCGGCAGGATGTTTTGAATAGAAATCCCATTCATAGAAAAAAACATGTCCGAGCCTTGCCCCGACTATAGTGGCGACTACCACATATGCGAGCAATATTCCAAGCCATTTTTCCGGAGCACCTTCATGCTTAAACATTTTGGCTACAATATTGTAGCCGATTATAAAACCGATGGCAAAAGCCAGCCCATACCATCTGACGGATATGGGGCCGAAACTGAAAAGGACGGGGTCTGCGTTCCAAGTAATGAAATCGAGCATAAGTTTAGACAAGACGCAAAAAAATGCCGCGTCTAAAACAGAAACGTCCGGACGCGGCATCTTATTGTAATATTTTAATGACCGGCTGAAATTAGCCATTTACGATGGTGGCGGTATCTTCCGCTATCATCATTTCTTCGTCTGTTGGAATGACAACAACATGCACTTTGGAATCTGATCCCGAGATTTCGATTTCCTCACCGCGGGTCTTGTTGGCTTCTGCATTGAAGGTGATGCCCATAAATGCGAGCTGCTTGCAGATGCGTTCGCGAGTGCCGGTCTGGTTTTCGCCGACACCGCCTGTGAAGACAATGACGTCTACACCACCAAGCACCGCAGTATATGCACCGATGTATTTAAGGATTCTGTATTCATACATATTGAGAGCAAGTGTCGCCCTTTCATTGCCTGCCTCTACTGCAGCCTCGATATCGCGCATGTCGCTTGAAAGTTCGGTGACGCCGGCAACTCCGCTTTGTTTGTTGATGAGCTTGCTTAATCCTTCAGCGTCAAGACCTTCACGTTCCATCATGTATACGAGAGCTCCGGGATCGACGTCACCGACACGTGTTCCCATCATAAGTCCCTCAGTTGGGGTGAGTCCCATTGACGTGTCTACGCTCTTGCCGTCTTTGATGGCTGTGATGCTCGCTCCGTTGCCTATGTGGCATGTGATTATGCGCTGTTTTTCGTAGGGGAGACCAAGGAATTCACAAGCACGGCGTGATACGTAGCGATGGCTTGTTCCGTGGAATCCGTAACGACGTACCCCATATTTTTCATAAGCTTCATAGGGGAGTGCATACATGTATGCTTCCGCCGGCATGGTCTGATGAAAAGCAGTGTCGAATACGGCAACTTGAGGAACGTCCGGCATAAGAGAAGATACTGCCTCGATACCTGTCACGTTTGCAGGGTTATGAAGAGGAGCGACTGCGTAGCACTCCTTCACTTTTTCGATAACTTCCGGAGTTATAAGCACAGACTTGTTGAATTTTTCCATGCCATGCACCACACGGTGACCGACAGCCTGGATTTCATCGAAACTTTTGATCACACCTTCTTTGGGGTCGGTGAGAATGTCAAGCACGTTCTTTACTGCCTCTTTGGCGGTAGGCATGTCTATGGTAAGAATCCCTTTGCTTCCGTCAGGACGTTTGAATTTGAGGAAAGAATCTGGAAGTCCGATTTTTTCCACACCGCCTTCTGCAAGCACTTCTTTTGAATCAGACTCAATAAGTTTGTATTTGACGCTGCTGCTTCCGCAGTTGAGCACTAATATTTTCATAAGATGAATTGGTTGGATTATAGGTTTTTGTCGCCGATGGCCTGATTGCAGGTGACGATTATGGTGTTAACGATGTCTTCTACAGTAGCACCGCGGGAAAGGTCGTTGACAGGAGCCGCGAGACCTTGGAGAACAGGGCCTACCGCTCCTGCCCCAGCAAGACGCTGTACAAGTTTGTAAGCGATGTTGCCTGTCTCAAGGGATGGGAAGATAAGAGTGTTGGCATGACCGGCTACCTTGCTGTCGGGAGCTTTGAGAGCCCCTACAGAAGAAACGATTGCGGCGTCGCTCTGCATCTCTCCATCGATAACGAGAGTGGGATCTTTTTGTTTTGCGATTTCAGTAGCTTCACGAACTTTGTCAACACGCTCGTGGCTTGCGCTGCCACGGGTGGAGAAGCTGAGCATTGCCACAACTGGATCAAGACCTGCAATGTCTTTTGTCGTTTTAGCGGTCGCGATTGCAATTTCTGCAAGTTCCTCTTTAGTCGGATCAGGCACAACTGCACAATCTGCAAACACGAGCATGTCGTTTTCTCCATACTTGCAACCTTCAGGAAGAAGCATGATGAACGCACCGCTGACAACAGAAATGCCGGGTTTTGTCTTGAGAACCTGGAAAGCGGCACGAAGCACGCTTGAAGTGGGGCTGAGCGCACCTGCTACCATAGCATCTGCATCACCTGCCTTGATAAGAAGGCATCCAAGATAAAGAGGATTTTTTACAGTGTAGCGTGCATCTTCAAGAGTGACTCCTTTTTTCTTGCGAAGTTCGCAGAAAAGTTCTGCATACTTCTCTGTGAAAGAAGTGTCGTCAGGATCATGGAATTCAGCTTCGCTGATATATTTTAGTCCAAGTTTGTTGGCTTCAGCAAGGATTTCTTCTTTTTTGCCAAGGAAAATTATGTTTGCTATTTTCCCTGCAATAATCTGCTCGGCAGCTTTAAGAGTGCGTGGCTCTTTTGACTCCGGAAGCACAAGTCGCTGAGGATGTTCCTGTGCTTTTTTAGTAAGTCTTTCAAATAATGACATGACTGATCTGTTATTATATATGTTACATAATTCAATTGCGC
>CAMTMX010000005.1 GCA_947073495.1 uncultured Porphyromonadaceae bacterium | reverse complement strand
CGCCGCTCAGGAGGGGATTGTGTTCTCTTTCATGTATGGAATGGAGATAATGAAGTCAATAGGGATGGACATCAACCGCATACATGCAGGGAAAGCCAACATGTTCCTCAGCCCTATTTTCCGAGATACCCTTGCCTCTGTGTCAGGGGCAACCATCGATCTTGTCGACACCGACGGGGCTGCCGGGGCCGCCAAGGGCGCAGGAATCGGCTCAGGAATCTATAAAGACAATTCCGAGGCATTCGCATCGCTGAAGGTTGTGGAAGTCGTGGAGCCGGCAGCCGACCGCGAGCCTTATTTAGAGGCATACGCAAGATGGAAAATGATTCTTGAAAACGTATTGACATCAAAATAATAATAACCCAATTTACATAATAATATGGCAAATAAAGAATATTTCCCCTTAATAGGGAAAATCAAGTTTGAGGGGACATCAAGCTATAATCCCCTCGCCTACCGTTACTATGACGCTGAAAGAATTGTGCTTGGCAAGCCAATGAAAGAATGGCTCAAATTCGCAATGGCATGGTGGCACACACTGTGTGCCGAAGGCGGCGACCAATTCGGCGGAGGCACTAAAAAATTCCCGTGGAATGAGGGAGAGACCGCACTCGAACGTGCTAAAAACAAGGCTGACGCAGGTTTTGAAATCATGGAGAAACTCGGAATCGAGTATTTCTGTTTTCATGACGTCGACCTTATAGAAGAGGGCAGCTCTGTAGAGGAGTATGAAAAGAATGTGAAAGATATTGTGGCCTATATCAAGAGCAAGATGCAGGGCACTAATATCAAGAACCTATGGGGCACAGCCAATGTCTTCGGCCATGGCCGCTATATGAACGGGGCGGCAACCAACCCTGACTTCGACGTTGTGGCTCGCGCCGCTGTCCAGATTAAGAACGCTATCGACGCCACTATCGAACTGGGCGGACAGAACTACGTGTTCTGGGGTGGCCGTGAAGGTTATATGAGTCTTCTCAACACCGACCAGAAGCGTGAGAAAGAGCATCTTGCCATGATGTTGACAATGGCACGCGACTACGCTCGCAGCAAAGGGTTCACCGGCACATTCCTCATCGAGCCCAAGCCTATGGAGCCATCGAAACATCAGTATGACGTAGACACTGAGACTGTGATCGGGTTCCTCAAAGCCCACGGCCTTGACAAGGACTTCAAAGTGAACATCGAGGTGAACCACGCAACTCTCGCCGGACACACCTTCGAGCATGAGCTTGCCGTGGCTGTCGACAACGGAATGCTCGGAAGCATCGACGCCAACCGTGGCGACTATCAGAATGGCTGGGACACTGAACAGTTCCCCATCGATAGCTACGAGCGCACCCAGGCGATGATGCAGATGATACGCAACGGAGGTCTCGGAAACGGCGGCACAAATTTTGACGCCAAGACACGCAGAAACTCCACTGACCTCGAAGACATCTTCATAGCCCATATCGCAGGCATGGATGCCATGGCGCGCGCACTTCTCAGCGCCGCCGACGTGCTTGAGAAGTCTCCCTACAAGAAGATGCTCGCCGACCGCTATGCATCGTTCGACGGAGGTGAAGGCAAGGATTTCGAAGAAGGCAAGCTCTCACTCGAGCAGCTCGCCGAGATCGGTCGCCGTGTAGACGAACCTGCCCGGACTTCCGGAAAGCAGGAGCTTTACGAGGCGATCGTCAACATGTATGCGTGATTTTATATAAGGCAGATTGCAGAGGATCCGATAGAGCTATTGCCGTCGGATCCTTTGCCGTCGGTCTGTCTGCGCGTTGTGGATTAAAATCTATCTGTAGACACTCCATTATGGTATAAAATCATCTTCGGTCGGAAGAAAGTTTCAGATGTATTAAAGATATGTTTTTCTGTTGGCTAATATGCTTTATTTATTTGTGTATTTTTTATAAATAGTGTCTATACAGATAGTTGTAGTTTGAATGATACGGATTTGAACGTATGTGAAACGCGAATGAAGCATGATATTACAAATAAAAACGCAATAGACATACCTGTAAATCCCCGAGGTATGAAGATTGTGTAATTTTGTCAAAAATAATACTGAACCTATGAACCATAAACTCACCTACATCACACTTGCGGCGATTGTTGCCCCGGCACTGACAAGTTGCTTTGCCGGCAATGCTGATGCTGCCGGGATTGATCCACAGAGTTCGGTTGCCATATTTGATTCCTTCAAATACGAAGGCAATGACTCGATCTATAATGCGAATCCACTTCCCGATGAGAGCTCATTCTACAATCCTGTATTTGCAGGGTGGTATTCCGATCCGTCGATATGTACAAACGGAGAAGGGGATTATTTCCTTGTGACCTCGACCTTCACATTCTTCCCCGGAGTCCCCATTTTCCACAGCAGGGATCTTGTCAACTGGAAACAGGTAGGTCATGTGCTGAGCCGTCCGTCGCAATTGCGCAACATGGAAAAGCAACATGTAAGCGGAGGCATATTCGCCCCGGCAATAGCTTACAATCCCTCCAACAAGACTTACTATATGGTCACCACCAACGTTGGTGACGGTAATTTCTTTGTGAAGACGCAAGACCCATTCGGAGAATGGAGCGATCCCATCATGCTTCCTGAAGTTTTGGGTATTGACCCTGCGTTTTTCTTCGACGAAGACGGAAAAGGGTATATTGTAAACAATGATGATGCCCCCGAAGGGAAACCTGAATATCCCGGTCACCGCACAGTAAGAGTCGTGGAATTTGATCCCGCTACAGACAAATGTGTTGGCGAGCGGAAGATAGTTGTCAATAAAGGATGCCGTCCGGAAGAGAAACCAATCTGGTGTGAAGGCCCGCATATATATAAGGTAAATGGGAAGTATTATTTGATGACTGCAGAGGGTGGCACGTCTACGTGGCATAGTGAAGTGATCTATAGAGGCGACACTCCGTTCGGACCATATACCCCTTATCCCGGAAATCCGATCCTTACGCAGCGCACACTTGACCCGAACCGTAAGGACCCTGTCACTTGCGCCGGACATGCCGACCTTGTGAGAACTCCTGAAGGTGATTGGTGGGGAGTGTTTCTTGCTGTGCGTCCTGTAGCCGACAACAAGGAGAATCTCGGACGTGAAACTTTCATGATGCCTGTGAAATGGACTGAAGACGGATGGCCATATTTCATGACCGAAGGGGAGACTGTCCCGCTTGTTGTCACGAAGCCGGGTGTTAAGATAGAAGAGAATGTGACATTCGGCAACTATACCCGTACAGATGAGTTTAATGACTCTACTTTGGGAATGGAATGGATGACGCTCCGTGGACCGGCTTCCGATTACTATTCCTTAACCAAAAATCCGGGATATCTCACTGTGAAATGTGCTTCTGTGAAATCAAACGAGAAGGCGCAGCTCCCTTATATATGCCGAAGGATAAACCATCATAATTTCGATGCGGAAACAAGACTGACATTTCTACCCGAACATGACAACCAGAGTTCAGGAGTGCTTCTGTTGAAAGACGAGACCCACCAATATTATCTTGCGCGAGTCAGGAGAGGCGATGATCATTATATAGAATTGCGCAAAGTGGCAGATTCCGGCAGTCAGCGTCTGGCTGAGAAAAAGATTGAATCTTCAGAAACTACAGTTGACCTTAAAGTGAAAGGGGAAGGACTCACTTATTCTTTCCTTTATTCTACAGACGGGGGTAAGACTTGGGAGACAGTGGCTGATGGAATAGATGCCGGATTCACTTCCACGAACGTTGCCGGGGGATTCACCGGAACGGTTATCGGACTTTATGCCTCAGATGTGGAATAGTTCCCTCATAGACTGGAGAGCATTTATATACGACCTTAGATAATAATATACGACCTTAGATAATCCAATTAATAACCTATCAACATGAAAAAAATCAAAAATCTGCTCCGGACCTTATCACTGGTCCTGGCAATGGTTGGATTGAGTTCCGCATCAGCCTTTGCCTTATCAGTGACCGGTACAGTCACCGATGAGACGGGAGAGCCTCTTATCGGTGTCACTGTTCGCGTGGAAGGTGTGCAAGGAGGAACCGTCACAGACATCGACGGTAATTACAAGATTGAAGTGCCTGATGCAAAAAAAGGTGTCTTGATTTTCACTTATGTAGGTATGATGCCTGTAAGTGAAAAAGTTGATTCCAGGCAAGTCATCAATGTGGTGATGAAAGAGAACTCCGACATCCTTGAAGAAGTGGTAGTTGTGGGCTATGGTCAGCAGAAAAAGGCTTCCGTTGTCGGAGCCATCACTCAGACCACAGGCGAAGTGCTCGAGAGAGCGGCGGGTGTGCATGACATCAGTGCCGCCCTGACCGGTAACTTGCCCGGTGTGATCACAGTTCAGTCTTCCGGTATGCCGGGTGAAGAAAACGCACAAATCACAATTCGAGGTGCAAGTTCGTGGAACAACAGCAATCCTCTGGTGCTTGTAGACGGTATCGAACGCGACATGAACAGTGTCGACATCAGTTCTGTGAAATCTATCTCAGTGCTTAAAGATGCGTCGGCTACAGCTGTCTATGGTGTGAAAGGTGCGAACGGTGTTGTGCTTATCACCACGAAACGTGGACAGGAAGGAAAAGCGAAGATCGACGTCGGCTTTACTGCCACCATGAAAACTGTGTCCAAGCTTCCTGACAAAGCTGATTCTTACGATGCGTTGATGATGCGTAACAAGGCAATTTTTCATGAATTGCCGATCATGCCTTCTTCCTGGAGCTATATGACTCCCGAAGGAGTGGCATATAAATATCGTCATCCCGCCAACCTTGAAGAATTTGAACGCTATCCTAATGTGGATTGGCAGGATTATCTGTTCAAGGATCATGCCATGTCTTACAACGGGAATGTCTCTGTGAGCGGCGGCACTAAATTTGTGAGATATTTCGCAGTTATTGACTTCGTGCATGAAGGCGACCTTTTCAAAAACATAGATAACGGCCGCGGGTATGACGCAGGATTCGGCTACAACAGAATCAACGCCCGCTCAAACCTTGATTTCTCTTTGACTCCCACCACAACCTTCAAGGTGAATCTTGCAGGTTCAACAGGTCAGAAACGTTCCACCTGGCCGAGCGACGGATCTTCATTCAACCAAGGGAACTGGAACGACCAGCAGGTCTGGGCAGGTGTCTACAACATTGCGCCCGACGTTTTCCGTCCTATTTATTCCGATGGCTCGTTCGGTTATTATCCCGCATTCAAATCTCAGGTAGCCAACTCTGCGGAAATTCTTGCCACCGGCGGTGCGTTCAAGACCACTCAGACATCGGTCAATACCGATTTCGTATTGAATCAGGATCTCAGGTTTATTACTGAAGGTCTTAACTTTCAAGCCATGATTTCCTGGGACAACCATTTCGTAGAGGCAGGCAGAGGTGTGAGCGACCTTTACAATTCTCCCCAGCATAAATGGATAGACCCGGAAACAGGAGTTGTCCAGACTGAAACTTCATGGGACAAGACAACCATGTTTGACTATATCCCCGGCAACAAATGGACTGTGCAGGGTGGCAGCGTCCAGGATTGGAATACAGTCCGCAACCTTAACTATCAGCTTCAGTTAAACTACAACCGTGAATTCGGTAAAAACAATGTAGGCGCCACTGCGGTATGGACCCGTCAGGAAATTGCCACAGGCAACATGATACCTATCCGAAGGGAAGACTGGGTGTTCCGTACGACCTATAACTATGACGACCGCTATTTCGTAGAGTATAACGGCGCGTACAACGGTTCTGAAAAATTCGGTAAGGGCTACCGTTTCGGATTCTTTAATTCTGGCGCTATCGGATGGCGTCCTTCGGAAGAAAAATTCTGGCGTTCCATCGGGCTTGACAATTGGTGGCAGGAATTGAAGATACGTGCTTCTTACGGAGAAATCGGAGACGACACAGGCTCCCGCTTCCTTTATATGGATCAATGGGCATACGGCGGCAATACAAAAATTATTTCGACAGGATATGGAGATATCAGCGTACCCGGTGTGTGGGCAGATGGAAGTATTTATTCTTATTATCGTCAGAGTGCTCTCGGAAATCCCGACGCACATTGGGAGAAGGTGAAGAAAATGAACCTCGGTATAGATTTCTCTATGCTCAACGGGTTGGTTGCCGGTACGGTTGAAATCTTTAAAGACAACAGGGATGATATCTTGATTAACGGTAACGACCGCTCGATGCCATCTTTCTTCGGGCAGACCCCTCCGACTGCCAACCTTGGTAGCGCGACGGTGTCGGGTTACGAATTTGAACTTCGTCTGAGCAAGAATATCTCTTCCGACATGAGAATCTGGGGCAACTTCAACATGACTCATGCCGCCAACAAAATCAAATTCCGTGATGACCCGGAGCTGAAGCCGGCATATCAAAAGCAGGCAGGTTTTGCAATAGGTCAGATGCATTCTCACATCAACGGCGGATTTATGAATTCGCTCGACGAGCTTTACGGTTCCCCGATACATGATGTCAACAATGGCAGCCGTCTTCCCGGCGACTACTATATTGTAGACTTCAACGGCGACGGTAAGATAGATGTGGAAGACTCGGCACCTTATGGATACTCCAGCACTCCACAGAACACATACAATGCCACTGTAGGCTTTGATTGGAAAGGTTTCAGCTGCTTCGTTCAGTTCTATGGTGTCACCAATGTGACCCGCGATGTGAATCTGGTTTCATTCTCACACAACACAAACAATGTCTACAATCTCGGGTCATGGTGGAACGGCAATGATCTTGAAGGAGATGTGCTCCTTCCCAGATGGTATTCACAACCGAGTGCATACAGCAATGGCACACAATATCTTTATGACGGTTCATACGTCCGTCTGAAGAATGCGGAGATCGCTTATACCTGGACAGACGGCTGGGTTAAGAAACTTGGAATATCCTCTTTGAAAATATACCTTAACGGCAACAACCTCTGGCTGTGGTCAAGAATGCCCGACGACCGCGAATCAAACTTCTCGGGTGGATCCGGTTCCGGCGCTTATCCCACCATGCGCCGTTTCAACTTAGGCATCAAGTTCAACCTCTAATACACAAGACATCAATTATGAATAATATATTTAAAACTGTCGGTGCGTTGGCTTTTGGACTGGCATTGATGACAGGCTTTTCTTCTTGCGAGGATTATCTCGATAAAGAGCCGGATTCGGATGTAAGTTCTGACACACCGTTCAAGAATTTCACCAACATGCAGGGGTATGTGGAGGAGATATATAACTGTATCCCCGACAAGGCGAAATGCTATTGGACCTCTTCCTGGAATCTTGGAGACGACGAGATCATGAATCCTCAGGCTGAGTCTGACCGCCTTATCCAGACTCAGATAGACCTTGGAAACTTCTATGCATGGCAAGATAACAGTCAATTCTGGTTTGCCGCTAAAAAAGAAGGTCTTGATCCTACTTCAAACAATGCGTTCAATCATCGCCTCGCAGGTCATGCCTGGTATTGCATTGCAAAGTGCAACAAGGGTATTCAAGAAATCGACAATTATTTCACAGGCACATCGGAAGAAAAGAATCTAATCCTCGGACAGCTGTATTTCTTCCGTGCATGGTGGCACTTTGAAATGATGCAGTTCCTTGGAGGGCTTCCTTATGTGGATCAGGTGTTTTCTGCAAGTGAATCTCCCCGTATGGAACGTCTGTCGTATATAGAATGTGCTGACAAGGCTGCAGAAGATTTCAAGAAAGCGGCGGAATTGTTGCCGGTAAACTGGGACAATACCACGGCAGGAAAGAAAACTCTTGGAAAAAATGAACTTCGCATCAATAAGATCACAGCGCTTGCTTATCTTGGCAAGAATTATCTTTGGGCGGGGAGCCCGTTGATGCAGAACGGAGCCCAGACCGGCGGGGCACATACATACAACTATAGTCAGGATTATGCCCGTCTCGCAGCGGATGCCCTGGGGGAGGTGATAACTCTTGTAGAATCAGGACAGACCCAATATGAATTTGCATCTTTCGATTATGAGAATATCTACGACCATAAAAAATCGTCAGGTGTGGAGACAAGCTATAGCGAGATTTTCTTCACTTCGGGGCGCAACTGGCTGCAGCCCGGTGGAAAGGAGGCTCTCTTAAGAGGTCCTTCCGCAGGTTGGTCTTACACCCGCTATAATTACTCCCGCACATTCGGTCCCAACCAGTTGTGTGCGCAGGATAACCACATCCATCAGCCTACAGCCAACTACGTTAAAAACTATGGTATGGCAAACGGTCTTCCTTTGGATGATCCTGATTCAGGCTGGGATCCCAAACATCCGTTCAAGAACCGTGATCCGCGTTTCTATCACGACATTATATTTGACGGAGTGAAATATATCAATGCGGATCCTGATGCAGCCGACAAATCTATGAAATATGCAGGTCTTGCCACCGGCGGATCGATGAGGGCTATAACCAATGCAAGCCGTTCGGGATACTTCTATCAGAAACTTGTTCCCCACACTTGTCAAAAATATGATTCAGGCTCAGCCGATGATTATGGTCCGAATCCTCATGCATATATCCCTTACATGCGCCTTGCAGATGTCTATCTGATGTATGCAGAGGCTGCCGCAGTGATCGGTGGACCTTCAGGCAAGTCTGCCAAATGCTCCCTGAGCGCGGCTGATGCCATCAACAGGCTCAGAGACCGTGTAGGTGCGGGGCATGTGGCTGACAAATTCACAGGCAACGCATTTATGGATGAGGTTCGCCGCGAGCGTGCCGTGGAGCTTGCATTTGAGGGTTTCAGATTCAACGACCTTCAGCGTTGGCTTCTCCTCACCGAACCGGAATATACTGTCAAGACATCACAGGAATTTATCCGGGTCTCAGGTGCTGACGAGAAATTCTTTGCCGAGAATGATCCTGCCGATGCCGAGGTTGCCGAGTTCCACGAGGAAGTTATTTTAACCCGTAATTTTGACTCGAAACATTATTGGTTCCCGTTGCTGCGCGACGACACCTATATTTATGAAGGGTTTAAACAGAATCCGGGATGGTAATGGAAATTAATCTAACCTTACGCGAAACAATATGACATCAAAATATAAAACTTTTCTCCCGATGGTGACTGCCGCAGCTTTGTGTGTGGCAGATGCTTCGGCGGCTATTGTCGAGACTCCGGACTCGCTGGCTCAGACCACAAAGGTGCAGCTGCCGTTCCGTACCGTCGAAAAGACCGATATGCTCGGTGGGGCGGAAGTGCTTGATCTGGAAAAACTCATGGAGATCAACTATATCAATAATCTTGATAATTCAACGATCTCCGGTTATGTCTCAGGCTTCAATGGAAATTCTCTTTGGGGTATGGATGCCGATAATGACTATGGTTTCCTTGTGCTCATAGACGGCGTTGCCCGCGACATGAACAACGTGTCGTCAACAGAAGTGAAATCCGTAACATTCCTGAAGGGTGCGGCGGCAACGGTGCTATATGGAGCCCGTGCGGCAAAAGGTGTGATCTATATCACGACAAAACGTGGTGAGAACGCTCCCCTAAGCATAAATGTGAGGGCGAATACAGGATGGCATGTAGCCAAGTCGTTCCCCGAATACTTAGGGTCTGCAGAATATATGACTCTATATAATGAGGCACGTGCCAACGACGGTATGGCACCCTCTTATAGCGCGGAACAGATCTATAATACCGCCGCAGGCACCAATCCATATAAATATCCCGACCTGAATATGTATTCAAGGGATTATGTGAAGAAAGTGTACAACCGTTCGGATGCTACTGTTGAAATCTCAGGTGGTAACGAGCGTGCCCGCTTCTATACGAATGTGAATTATTACCGGCTTGGCGACTATCTTAAATATGGAGAGGCAAAAGACAACTTCACAGACAGATTCAGTGTGAGAGGCAATATCGATGTCGATATCACCGAATGGGTGAGCGCATACGTCAACGCGAGCGCAACATTCTATGGAGCCAGATCGGCACACGGAGATTACTGGCAGTCTGCCTCAACATTCCGTCCTAACAGGATCACCCCCCTCATACCGGTTGACATGATCAATCCCGGAGCATCCAATTCGCTTGATCTGATCGGTGCTACCGGCAATATTTTCAACGGATATTTTCTTGCCGGCTCTCAGATCGACAAGACGAATATCTTCGCTGATTATCTTGCAAAGGGATATAATAAGTTCACAAGCCGTCAGTTCCAGTTTGACACCGGTGTGAATCTTGATCTTGCCATGCTTGCAAAGGGGCTCTCTTTCAACACACGCTTTGCAGTGGACTATGCCACCTCTTACAACACAAGCTACACCAACTCTTACGCCACGTTTATTCCCACATGGAATGACTTCAACGGTTATGATGAGATCACATCAATCACAATCGAAGGGAAAGACGAGCATTCAGGGGTGCAGAATATTTCAGGTTCCACCAACCGCCAGACCATCTATTGGTCGGGACAGTTTGATTATACCCGTTGTTTCGACGATGTGCATAATTTCCATGCTCTTGCTGTGGCAGCCGGCTGGCAACGTACTTTCTCAGGAGAATATCACCGTCTGAGCAGCGCAAACATCGGGTTTGAGGTGGATTACAACTATGATCACCGCTATTATGCCGATTTGGCTGTGACAGGTGTTCATTCTTCTCGCCTCGCTCCCGGACATCGTCAGGCGTGGTCCCCCTCCGCCACGATCGGCTGGAGATTGACCGGTGAGGATTTCTTGAAAGACAATGATATTGTCAACGACCTCATGCTTTCCGCATCCGGAGCTATCCTTCATCAGGATATTGATATCAAGGATTATTACATGTATAGCGCGAACTATACCAACGGCGGTTGGTATAGCTGGGCTGTAGGCGGAACGGCAGCCGCATATCCAAAGCGCGGTGAGAATGTAGACCTTACCTTTATCAAGCGCAAAGAATTTACAGCCGGTCTGCGCGGTGAGCTGTTCAATCGTCTGATCGATTTCAATGCCATGTTCTTCCTTTATAATACAGAAGGACTTATCAACAACAATTCATCCAAATTCCCGACCTACTTCTCAACTTATTATCCGGAAGCTTCATTCGTGCCTTATCTGAACCTTAACGACAACCGTCGCACAGGTTTCGATTTCGCGGTCAACTTCAAAAAGGACTTTGGCGAGTTTGATCTTAAGGTAGGTGTCACCGGTACTTATTACGACACCAAGGCTACTAAGCGTGATGAGGTTTGGGAGAATGCCTATCAGTATCGCGAAGGGAAAGCCATCGACGGCATTTGGGGATATAAGTGTCTCGGTTTCTTCAAGACTGACGAAGAGGCAGCCGCATCCAACCAGGCGGCTCTCGGGAGCGCGACTTTGAAGGCGGGCGATCTCAAGTATGCAGATATCAACGGTGACGGAAAGGTCGACACCAATGACCAGGTTTTCCTTGCAAAAGGTGGATGGTATGGCAGTCCGTTCTTTATGGGTGTGAATCTGGCAGCTTCATGGAAAGGTTTCACATTGTTTGTGCATGGTCTCGGATCTTTTGGCGGACACGCGCTCAAAAACAACAATTCTTATTACAAGATGGTGGGTGATGCCAAGTATACAGCAGCTGCACGCGACCGCTGGACTCCGGAAACAGCCTCGACTGCAACTATGCCGCGCCTCACGACTACAAATGGTGCGAACAACTATGTGGATTCCGATTTCTGGCTTTACAGCACAGACAACTTCAGCATCGACAAGATTCAGCTCACCTACGACTTCCCCGAATCCATCATTCATGGACCGGTGGTGAAAGGCCTTCAGCTCTATCTAAGCGCTGACGACATCTTGACAATCGGCAAGAACCGTAAGATTATGGAAATGAATGTGGGGACAGCGCCTCAATCACGTTTCTACAACTTCGGAGCAAAAGTAACTTTCTAAATTCCTCAAAATGAAAACCAATATAATAAAATATATAGCCGCCGCTTCTGTTGTGATGGGTCTTGCCTCTTGCGACGACCTGTTTGAGCCCGCCATCGAGAACATCAAAGATGAAAACTCGATGGAGACTGAGCCGAACTATGCCGACGCAATACTTGGCAGCGCGTATATCCTGATGCCCTATCCGTCAGTGCCTGAGAACGATGTGGCTACGGATGATGCCGTTTCAAATGACATTAACAACGAGTATCTTTCATTGGCAGGTGGTTCCTGGACTTCACAGACAGGGGTTTCGGTCAACAACTGGCGAGACCGTAACGCTTCCATACAATATTGTAATCTGCTTCTTGAGCATGTGGATGCCATCCAGTTCTCAACAACAGAATCGATCAATGAGATGTTCAGGGACCGTCTCCGTGGTGAGGCTTACGGTTTGCGAGCCTTGAATATGCTCTACCTTCTTCAGAATTATGCCGGAAAGACTGCCTCCGGCGAGTTGATGGGTGTGCCTGTCTGGACCTCGACTTTTGGAGCTTCATCAGATTTGAATGTGCCCCGCAACAGCTTTGCAGAATGTATGAAGCAGTTGTTTGAGGACGTTGATGCCGCCATCTCATATCTTCCGGTTGATTATAAGGACGTGTCTGACGGAGAGGTGCCTGCCAAATATGCATCTAAAGGTGTGTCGGGCGCAATGTACAACCGTGTTAACGGTGCCACCACGGCACTCCGTCTTTCAGGCCGCATAGCTGAAGCGATTGCAGCCCAGGCAGCTCTTTTGGCTGCAAGTCCTGCATTCTCTGATCAGTCAGGCATAACTTGGGAGGATGCCGCCAACCGTGCCGGCGCAGTTCTTGACCGTATCGGCGGTGTCAACGGTATTTCGTCTTCAGGTCATCTTTGGTTTACTGCCGAACAGATCGGTGGTAGTGTCACAGCTTCAGAAAACCATCCCGAGGTGATCTGGCGTGGTGGTGCGGAAGAAAATTCCACTATCGAGGGAGACAATTTTCCCCCCTCGTTGTATGGAAAGGGCCGCGTAAATCCCACTCAGAATCTCGTGGATGCATTCCCGATGGCAAACGGTTATCCGATCTCCGACAGCCGTTCGGAATATGACAAGGATAATCCTTATGCAGGCAGAGACCCACGTCTTGCCGCATATATAGTGACTGACGGAAGTACTCTCGGTGTGAACAACGCTACGATCTCGACAGGGGTGAATTCATCTAACAATGACGGTATCAACAAAGAATCAGGCTACTCAACCCGCACGGGATATTATCTTCGTAAGCTTCTCCGTAATGATGTAGATCCTAACTCAACAAATGAGATCAAGAAATATCATTACACCACACGCATCCGTTTTACGGAGATATTCCTTGCATATGCCGAGGCTGCAAACGAAGCATGGGGCCCTACAGCGACAGGTTCTCATGGCTATTCGGCATACGATGTGATAAAGGCTATCCGTCAACGCGCCAAAGTAGGTGTGGACAACGGTGATCCCTATCTTGAATCAGCAAAGGCAAGCAAAGAAAGCATGCGTGAACTTATCCGCAACGAACGCCGTATTGAACTTTGTTTCGAAAACAAGAGATTCTGGGATCTGCGCCGTTGGAAATCAGACCTTAATGAAACAGCCAAAGGAGTATCGATCAACGGGACCTCTTACAATTATATCGATGTGGAGCCCCGCCACTACAGCGATTATATGATATACGGACCCCTTCCGTATACTGATGTGCTGAAATTCAGCAATCTTGAACAAAACGCGGGTTGGTAATCAAAAATCCTTAACTGAAACGACATGACAAACTTAAAAAATAGCATTATAGCAGGATTTGGAATCCTTCTGTCGGTATCTGCCGTGTCTTGTAAGAACGGCGACAATGAATTTCCAGACTATGAGAAAGGCGTGACAGCATATTTTGCAAACCAATATCCTGCACGTTGCGTTGTCCTGGGAAATTATCCCGATGGCGACAACAGTCTTGATAATGAGCACAAGGTGATGATCCTCGCCACCCAGGGTGGTGCCTATAAATCCCGTAATCTCAAGATCGATGTGGCGATTGACCCGTCGCTTGTAGAGAATCTGACCTTCCCTGACGGCTCGCCTGTAAAGGTGATGCCAGAAAACTATTACTCGCTTGAGTCTACCACATTCACCAAGAAGAAAGATTATCTTTTTGGAAGCGAGGTGACACTTACAGATGCATTCTTCGCGGATCCCGCATCAATAAAGAACACTTATGTGATCCCCGTGCGTATGGTGAATGCGATCGGTGCTGACCGGATTCTTTCCGGCACTCCGGTAGATCCCGAAAGCAATCCTGCAAGATGCGATGCTTCCGCGTGGAGTGTGCTCCCTCAGGATTATGTCCTTTATTGTGTGAAATATGTTAATCCTTGGGATGCAAGTTATTGCCGCCGAGGAGTGGATCAGGTCAACGATGCCGTGGAGGGATCTTCCACCAATATCCGTCACGAACAATATGTGGAAAAAGATGAGGTTGTAAGGCTCACGACAAAATCTATGAATGAAGTGGTGTTCCCGCTCTCCACTATTGTGCCCGACAAGGAATCTGTCAAGACTTTGACCTGCGATATGATTCTGACATTCAACGGGGATGACTGTTCCATCTCCACTTCTACCGAAGGGATGTCTGCTTCAGGCACAGGAAAGTTTGTGAAACTTGGAGACAAGCACAGCTTGAATAATGAAGATCGCGATGTGATCTATCTTGATTATCAGGTGAATTTCGGAAGCCGTCAGTTCACTACTAAAGACACTTTGGTGGTTCGCTCACGTGAGATTGTTCCGGAGTTTGATTTCAAACCTATATACACAAAGTGACAGTTTTATGAAAATAGATAATAAATATTATTTGGCTCTGGCTCTTATCCCGATGCTGACAGGATGTGCCGATTATATCGACACAAACAACTACACGGTAGATAAGCCGGAAAATATGGCGCAGTATGAATATCTGAATGCCTATAAGCCTCTTAAAGAATATATTGATCGCGCATCTCATCCCGGATTCCTTCTCGGAGCCGGGGTGAGTGCCGCCGACTATCTCAAAGGGGATAACGTTTATCTTCTCACTAATTCCAACTTTGATCAGGTCACAGCCGGAAATGCCATGAAGTATGCGTCGGTCGTTGCAGACGACGGCACAATGAATTTCGGTACTGTCCGTGATTTTGTATCGGCAGCCACCCAGGCTGGTCTGGAGGTCTATGGCCACACTCTCTGCTGGCATGAGCAGCAGAATGTGAAATGGCTTAATTCCCTCATAGCTGATAAGGAAGTGGCTTTCGATCCTAACGAACGGATTGAAGTGGAAGATGCTGTGGCTGATTTCTCACAGGGAGCCATGTGGGGCTGGGGACAGTTCGGAAACAGTGCCGGCCCTGTGATCAATGCCGACGGATGTTTTGAACTTGCTCAGGATACCCCTACACCAAATTTCTGGGAATTGCAGTATCATATTGTCCCGGAGGTTAATTTGGTTGCCGGACAGGAGTATATCCTTAAAGTGATGGTCAAGGGCACTTCTGAAGGGGTGATTCAAGGTAAGGTCGGTGACTGGGGAGGAGGTCCCGGTATCAGACTTTCTTTCAATGAAGATTGGGAGGAGAAGACATTTAAGTTCACCCCGACTGTCGACGGGAATAACTTTGTCCTTTTCCAACATGGAGATTTTGTAGGCACCTTGCAGATCAGGTATGTTAAGATTGTTCATGAGGAAGCCCCCTCGGTCTCTTTCTGGGAATCGTTGATCGCCAACGGTGATATGGAAGGTGATGATGCAGGTAGTTTCTGGGTATGCGAACCCGGTACCGGAGGGCATCATGCTCCTGAGTTTACTGCCGGAGCAGGTTGCGACGGCAGCCGGGGCATAGTGGTGCAGTCAATAGATAATCCTGCCAACAATTATGATACCCAGTTCTTCATCGTTTCCAACACTCCTCTTGTGGAAGGAAACAAGGTGCATATCTCCTTCATGTATCGTGCCGACAAACCGGCATCCGCATCTTCCCAGAACCATGGGAATCCGGGTTCTTATATCCATTGGGACGGTGGTGTTAATCTCAACTTCACCACAGATTGGCAGTTATTTGACAAGACCCTCACTCTTGGGGCTGCCAATGTAGGTGCTGACGGGATGCTCTCTTATGCATGGAATCTCAACGATTTTACTGAGGCAAATAAATACTATTTCGACAATGTGGTGTTTGAGATTGAAAAAACCGGCAACACCATACCTTTGACTCCGGAAGAGAAAGCCGAAGTGCTTACTGCTGAAATGGAACGTTGGGTGAAGGGTATGATGGAAGCTACCGAAGGTAAGGTTAAGGCATGGGATGTGGTCAACGAGCCGATTTCAGGCGGTCCTTGGGGACAGCGTTACGATCTTCAGCATGCCGCCACAAGCGATAACCCTTCCAACAAGTTCTATTGGCAAGATTATCTCGGTGATGACTATGTTCGTGTGCCTGTCAGGTTCGCACGTCAATATTTTGAAGAGAACGGCGGAAATCCCTCCGATCTCAAGCTCTTCATCAACGACTACAATCTTGAAAGTGACTGGGACGACAACCAGAAACTTAAGAGTCTTATCAGCTGGATAGAGCAATGGGAAAGCGACAATGTGACCAAGATTGACGGCATCGGAACCCAGATGCACATCAACTACTACCTTAACTCCCAAACACAGAAGAGCAAGGAGGAGCATATCGTCAAGATGTTTGAACTCATGGCTGCTACAGGAAAACTTGTACGTATCACCGAGCTTGACATGGGCATATGTGACGAATCAGGCAACGCTATAAAAACTGCTGATGTGACATTTGAACAGCAACAGCTTATGGCTGATCACTACAAATGGATCATTCAGAAGTATTTCGAAATCATCCCTGAACCTCAGCAATATGGCATATGCCAATGGGCACAGACCGACAGCCCTGAAGGTTCAGGATGGCGTGCCGGTGAACCTATCGGACTTTGGAACCTTAACTACAGCCGCAAGCCTACGTATGGTGGCTTTGCCGACGGTCTTAAGGGGAATTGATCAGTTCATGTGAATTTTAGCTGAAAATAAGCTTCCGGGGGCGGTGTCTCCATCGCTTCCGGAAGTGTTTTTAATCAACCATTAAGTTTGGAGCGGGGTAATGCTGCTCCATCATATAACATAAACCTCTTTACAACAATCATGAAAAATCTGGTAATCGCATCTCTCTTCATTCTTGCCGGTTGCGGTGGAATATCCGCCGGGACAAATCCCTATGGAGTGGCGGCATCTACCAACATTCCTCTCGCAAAATATCCTTCAGTAGATTCTGACTCCAGGGCTACCTTCAGACTGTTTGCTCCTGATGCCAAAGATGTGAAAGTGGATATCTGTGGCAAAAAGTATGATATGACCCGGAATGAAGATGGAACCTGGACCGCGACTACCTTGCCGCTTGTGGAAGGATTTCACTATTATTTCCTTCTTGTGGACGGCGTTGCCGTCAATGACCCCGCTTCCGAGACGTTCTACGGATGTGGCAGGATGGCATCCGGAATTGAAATACCGGAAAAACCGGAAATTGCTTCTTACTACTCTTTTAATAAAGATATACCTCACGGGCAGGTGCGCGAATGTCAATATTATTCAAATGAGGAAAACGCACGCAGGCGTTGCTTTGTCTACACGCCTGCCGAGTATGAAAAGGCAACTGATAAATCTTATCCGGTGCTTTATCTGCAACATGGCATGGGGGAAGATGAAACCGGATGGCACACTCAGGGAATGATGGCAAACATACTCGACAATCAGATAGCTTCAGGGAAATGTGTCCCCATGATTGTTGTCATGGACTATGGCAATTGCGGATATATCCACGGGGCGATCCCCGGGGAAAGCCGCGACAGTTTCGGCGCTTCTTTCACTCCGATACTTCTTAACGATATCATCCCGTTTGTGGAAAGCACATTCCGTGTGAAAACAGATCGGGAAAACCGTGCCATGGCAGGTCTGTCGTGGGGCGGACACCAGACTCTCGAAACCACTCTCAATAACCTTGACTTGTTCGGACACATCGGTTCGTTCAGCGGGGCTCTCTTTTTCCTTGCCAACGGACTTGAAAATGCTTATGGAGGTGTATTTAACGATGCCGATAAATTCAATTCCCGGGTGAAGACGCTTTTCTTCGGTATGGGATCGGAAGAAAATTTTGGTAGCGATAAAATAAGTGAAGCCTTGAAAAAAGCCGGAATCAACCACACTTACTATTCATCAGAAGGAACTCACCATGAGTGGCTCACATGGCGCAGATGCCTGAATGAATTTTTGCCATTGATATTTAAATAAGGCTTGCAGAATAAATTCGGTATATTGAAACGAAAATTTTAGACCAATGTTTCTTCATTTGAGGTTATAATTATGAATATACTACAAGGAATAGCGTCTATAGTTCTTGCTGTGGCGGCATGCGTGAGCAACGTTTCCGCCGCTCCTGATCCGGATTTCCATATATATCTGTGCATAGGACAATCCAACATGGAAGGGAACGCCCTGATAGAGCCTGCCGACCGTCAGGAAGTGCCCGGTAGATTCCTGGTTATGTCCACTACCGATTTTTCCAATCAGTTGCGATGTAAAGGGAAATGGTATGTGGCTGAACCTCCATTGGTGAGGGAATATACCGGATTATCTCCGATAGATTATTTCGGGCGTACTATGGTTGCCAATCTTCCGGAACATGTCAGAATCGGTGTGATTCCCGTGGCAGTGGGTGGATGTAAAATCGAGCATCTCGACAAAGATTTTGATCCTGTCGAACTGGAATCTGAGGCAGAATGGTTTAGAAATTTTATGCGTGCATACGACAACTATCCTTATAGACGTTTAATAGAGTGTGCGAAAATAGCTCAGAAAGAGGGAGTCATCAAGGGAATACTTCTTCATCAGGGGGAATCGAATAACGGAGACATGGAGTGGTGTAAGAAAGTGAAGAAATTGTATGACAATATTCTTTCCGACCTTGGACTGACACCTGAATCTGTGCCCCTGCTTGCAGGGGAGGTTGTCGCTCCGGAGCAGGGAGGGATATGTGGAGCGATGAATACGATTATCCAAACCCTTCCACAGACTTTGAGCACTGCCCATGTGGTGTCTTCCGCTGATCTTGCCCAGAAAGGGGACGGTTTGCATTTCACTTCCCACGCATATAGGGTGCTGGGATGCAGGTATGCAGTGGAGATGCTTGCCACTATGGGGATATCCGATCCCTTTCTTGCATATAATGGGGAGGCAGGTGTGGTCCTTTCTCCTGAACCGGGGGAAGGTGATTATGTTTTCGATTTGAAAGATTTCAGTCCCGCACTCAGGGCGACCGGATCTTTTGAACTTGCCACCCGAGAGTTTTTGGCAGGGGAGAATGGGCTTGGAGGCTGGGAATATGATGTCCCTGTCGATTTGTCGGGATATAAGTATCTCGTGGCTGAACTTGAGGAAGAAGATAACGACAATACAGAGTTATGGGTCTCCGATTCCAAGGTTATCCATGAAAAATCGTATGAAGGGAAATTCGCCGGGAAGAAACTGATAGTGGCGGAACTCAACGGGATGATGAAAAATATTGACAGCGGTATCGTAGCGCTTGACACCTCGAAAGTATATAGGGTATGTTTCTGTTGCCGTGGCGTCCATCCGATCCGTATAAAACATGTCTTTGCCACAAATAGCGACCCGTTTGGATCTTCTGCAGGACAATCATGACATGGGCGTGATCGGATATAAGTATAGACAAACGAATAAAATTTAATATTATGGAATTAGCTTTAAACACGGGAAAAACCGCCGAGTCGAAAGGTTTCTATAAGCTTTCGATGTTGCAATGTGTCGGGTTCGGGTCCGGCGATCTTGCGCAGAACCTGATCTACCAGACGATCAGCATGTATCTCCTCTTTTTCTATACCAATGTCTACGGTCTTGACCCGGCTGTGGCTGCGGTGATGTTTCTCATCGTGAGAATTATAGATGTGATATGGGATCCATTGGTGGGAACCTTTGTCGACAAGCATGATCCCAAAATGGGGAAATACCGTTCCTACCTTGTTTTAGGCGGAATCCCTCTGACTGCATTCGCTATACTTTGTTTCTGGAACGGGTTTTCCGGATCGTTGCTCTATGCCTATGTCACTTATGTGGGGCTTTCCATGTGTTATACTCTTGTAAATGTGCCATACGGAGCCTTGAATGCCTCGCTTACGCGCGATACGGATGAAATCACAAAACTTACGTCAGTGCGTATGTTTATGGCGAATGTCGGCGGGCTTGCAGTGGGTATGGGCATTCCGATCATACTGAAATTGTTTGATCCGTCGGAGACTTCCGACATGTCGACAAGCGACAGCGCATGGCTTTCCACAATGACTCTTTATGGCGGTATCGGGATGCTCCTCCTCTTTTTCTGTTTCTCGCAATGCAAGGAGCGTGTGGTGATGGACAAAAGCGCCACAGAGAATGTAAAGGTTTCAGATCTCTGGATGGAATTTGTGCATAACCGTCCGTTGCGTATACTTGCGTTTTTCTTTATCACTGCTTTTGCCATGATGGCTATAGGAAACTCTGCCGGAGCATACTATATCAACTACAATCTCCATGGGAGTGCCGGAGAACTCTCCATCTTCATGGGACTCGGCTCCATCCCTGCATTTATCTTCATGCCCATGATTCCGGCAATAAAGAAAATGGTGGGGAAGAAAGGGATGTTCCATATTTTCCTTATAACAGCCATTGTCGGTATGGCTATGCTTTATGCCGTCTCCATGATAGAGTCGTTGAAGTCGCAGATGTGGCTTGTGTATGTGGCACAGTTTGTAAAATCTACCGGCGTGATTGTCGCCACAGGATATATGTGGGCGCTTGTGCCTGAAGTTATCTCTTTCGGAGAATATACTCATGGCAGACGTATTGCAGGAATTGTAAACGCCTTGACAGGCATTTTTTATAAGGCAGGTATGGCTTTAGGTGGAGTTGTGCCGGGTCTTGTATTGGCGTTCGTAGGGTTTGATAAAGACGTTGCGGAGCAGACCCTTTTCGCACAACAGGGAATTTTGTGGCTCGTAGCCGTCATCCCGGCTATCCTGCTTGTCGTGGCTATGTTTATCATCTCCCGCTACGAACTTGACGACGAAGTGATAGATGATATCAACCGTCAGATTGAAGCGCGGAATAATGAAGTGGTTTAAACAACTTCAATGATTGAAAAATGATATAACCTAACAAATAATCAGTAAATATTTATGAAAACAATGTTTTGGGGATTAGCGCTTTTAGCAATTACTGCAAGCGCATGCGGATCGTCGGAAAAGACTGCCGACACTGTCACAGTCAAAGATCATTTCAAGAATGATTTCTTGATTGGTGCCGCTATACCTGTTAACCATGTGAACGGGCTTGACCAAAAGGCGGATTCAGTTGTGAGCCTCCATTTCAATTCGGTCGTGGCGGAAAATTGTATGAAATGTGAAAAAATTCATCCTGAAGCCGACCGGTATTTCTGGGACGACGCTGATGCGTTTGTAAAATATGGAGAAGAGAGGGATATGGCTGTGATAGGGCACTGCCTTGTCTGGCATTCTCAGCTCGCTCCCTGGTTCCCGTATGATGAAAATGGGAAATATGTAAGCGCTGAGGTGTTTAAGGAGCGTCTGAGAGATCATATCCACACTATTGTGGGCCGCTATAAGGGACGTATACATGGTTGGGATGTGGTAAACGAAGCAATAGAAGATGACGGCAGTTATCGTCATACACCATTTTATGACATCCTTGGCGAGGAGTTCATTCCACTTGCGTTTCAATATGCACATGAAGCAGATCCGGATGCCGAGCTGTATCTTAACGATTTTTCGATGGCTATTCCGGCAAAACGTGAGGCATACGTACGCATTATCGGGGAATTGAAAAATCGCGGACTTCGCATAGACGGTATGGGTATGCAGAGTCATATAGGTATTGACTATCCTGATATGGAGGAATATGAAAAGACTATTGTCGCTCTCGGAAACGCCGGTGTGTCGGTGATGGTGACAGAACTTGACATGACCGCTCTCCCCGCAGTCAATTTCGGAGCCAATGTTGATGACAATGTCAATTTCAACGAAAATAAGAATCCTTATCCCGACTCTCTTCCTGATGAAGTCTCCAAGGAATGGAACGACCGTATGGCAAGTGTGTTCCGGCTTTATAAGAAACATTCCGACCTTATTTCAAGAGTGACTTTCTGGGGCACTCACGACGGTATGTCATGGCGTAACGACTGGCCTATGCACGGACGTACCGACTATCCTCTTCTTTTTGACCGCAACTATGAAATGAAGCCGTTTATGGTCAAGGAACTTGCTGAGGAGGAAGCTGAGAAATAATTTAAACGTGATCTAAAAATAATACGATATGGCTCCAATAAAAACTGCGAAACGTTATCTGTTCCCTGCAGATTATATGGCGGACCCGAGCGTGCATGTGTTTAACGGGAAAATATACATATATCCTTCTCACGACATAGAGCTTGACAATGTCGAGAACGACAATGGCGACTGTTATGTGATGGAAGATATGCACGTGCTTTCTATCGACGGCGATCCCATGACCGGGAAAGTGACTGACCATGGCAAAGCTTTCGACATGAAAGATGTGCCTTGGGCAGGACGTCAGCTTTGGGACTGTGACTGCACTGAAAAAGATGGAAAGTATTATCTGTATTTTCCGTTGAAGGATAAGAACGATATTTTCCGGATAGGTGTGGCGGTTGCAGATTCTCCGGAAGGACCGTTTATTGCCGATCCCGATCCTATCCGGGGAAGCTATTCCATGGATATATGCGTGCTAAAGGAGGGTGAAGACTATTTTCTATACTTCGGGGGACTGTGGGGCGGACAGCTTCAGCGTTATCGGGACAACAAGGCGCTCGAATCGGCAGAACTTCCGGAAGGTGAAGAACCGTCGCTCCCGAGCCGGTGTGTCAGGCTGAGCAAAGACATGCATCAGTTTGCCGAAGAGCCCCGTCCGGTGCAGGTGGTGGATGAAGAGGGAAATCCTTTGAAGGCTAATGATCCCCACCGTTTCTTTGAGGCATCATGGGTACACAAGTATAACGGGAAATACTATTTCTCTTACTCCACAGGCGACAGCCATCTTCTCTGCTATGCCGTAGGCGACAACCCTTACGGTCCGTTTGTCTATAAGGGGGTGATACTGACCCCTGTGGTGGGATGGACCACTCATCATTCCATCGTGGAATATGAAGGGAAATGGTATCTTTTCCATCATGACAGTGTCCCTTCAGGTGGCAAATCATGGCTGAGAAGTCTTAAAGTGTGTGAACTGACATACGACAAAGACGGAAATATCCTGACTATAGACGGAGCAGACTGACAGTATAATTAATTTATGTCGGGGATAAATAAAGTTCGTTTATCCCCGACATATTTTTATAACATGGTATAAAGTCAAAAGCATCATGAGAGTGAGAATAATATGTTGCATATTGTCTGCCTTGGCTTGTTTTTCTGTCAAGGGGGGGAATAATCTGGAATTATGGTATTCCAGTCCGGCAAATGAATGGGTGGAAGCTTTGCCGGTAGGCAATTCAAGGATGGGAGCTATGATCTATGGGGGCATAACAAAGGAACGCATCCAGCTTAATGACGAGACCTTCTGGGCGGGCAGCCCTTATTCGAATAATAATCCGGAAGGACGTGAACATCTTGAAGAGATAAGGAAATTGATATTCGAGGGTAAAGAAAAAGAGGCGGAAAAACTTATCGACCGCTATTATCTTACACCTCATCATGGGATGTCTTATCTGACCTTAGGGGAGCTTACCATCGATTTTTCTCATGGTGAAGATGTGTCGGCTTATAGAAGATCTCTTGATATTTCTGAAGCTGTTGCGGAGGTGTCGTATAAAGTTGGAGATATAAGTTATAAGCGCCGGATGATTGCTTCGTTGCCAGATGGGGTGATCGCTGTCCATCTGACTGCCGGTAATGAAAATGGATTGAATTTCTTTTTAGGTTATGATGTGCCGGAAGGAGGCAAGTTGTCCGTCTCCAAAAGCGGTATGACTGTTACAATAGCAGGTCCGGATCAGGAGGGAATCCCCGGGAAGCTTGTGGCAAAGTGCGGGATAAAGGTAAAGACAGACGGAAAGGTGAAGACAAATAAAGGTGGCATATCCGTTGAGAATGCCGGATATGCCACCCTGTTTATTGCTTCCGCCACAAATTATAAATCATACAACGATATAAGTGGGAATCCTCTGAAGATTGTGGACAACCTTTTATCTAAAGCCGTTAAAAAGGATTTTGAGCAATTGCGTCAGAGAAATACTGAGGATTATAAAAATTTATTTGACCGGGTAAGTCTTATGCTTCCGGAAGGGAACGGTTCACAAAAAGAAACTGATTTGAGAGTGTCTGACTTCAGTAAGGAGTATGATCCGTCGCTGCTGGCGCTTCTTTTTCAATACGGACGCTATCTGCTCATTTCCTCGTCACAGCCCGGAGGTCAGCCGGCAAATCTTCAAGGGGTATGGAACAACTCTTATCATGCCCCATGGGATAGTAAATATACGATAAATATAAATACTGAAATGAACTATTGGCACGCGGAAGTGACCGCTTTGCCTGAATGTCATGAACCATTGTTTGATCTGATAGAAGATTTGTCGCACACCGGTGCCGAAACCGCCCGTACCCTTTATGGTGCCGAAGGATGGACTGCCCATCACAATACTGATCTCTGGAGAATCTGCGGCCCTGTTGACATGGCGCAGTTTGGCATGTGGGCTAACGGAGGTGCATGGCTTGCCACTCATCTTTGGGAGCATTATCTTTTCACAGGCGACAAAGATTTCCTGTGCCGTTATTATCCGGTTATCAAGGGTACCGCCGATTTTTATCTGAGTTATATGGTGGAGCATCCTGAATCCGGCTATCTTGTGTCTGTGCCGTCGATGTCGCCCGAACATGGTTATGGCAGTTCGTGGATTACAGCCGGATGCACGATGGACAACCAGATCGCTTTCGATGCCCTTAATAACACTTTGCAGAGTGCGGAGGTGCTCGGGGAGGATGAGTCATATAAAAATAGACTTAAGGATGCCATATCGAAACTTCAACCAATGAAGGTTGGTCGGCACAGGCAACTACAGGAATGGAGTGTGGATGCCGACAATCCGGAAGATGATCATAGGCATGTGTCGCATCTTTATGGTCTTTATCCTTCCCGTCAGATCACTCCTTACACCACTCCGTTTGCATTTGCCGGGGCTAAAAATTCTTTGACACAGCGAGGAGACATGGCTACCGGTTGGAGCATAGGTTGGAAAATCAATCTCTGGGCACGACTCCTTGACGGTGATCACGCCGATAAAATAATCCGGAATTTTGTGACGTTGCTTCCTGCATCGGGCGGGAACGGATATGAAGGCAACGGCAGACTTTATCCCAATCTTTTTGATGCGCATCCTCCTTTTCAGATTGACGGTAATTTCGGATTTACCGCAGGCGTGGCTGAAATGTTATTGCAAAGTCACGACGGGGCTATTCATCTTTTGCCGGCTGTCCCGGAAAGTTGGAGTGAAGGTGAAGTGAAAGGACTAAGGGCAAGAGGAAATTTCGTTGTTGATATGAAATGGTCCGGAGGTCAGCTGTCAAAAGCCTTGATAAAGTCAAACATCGGTGGAAAAGTCAGGATTCGATCGTATGTACCTTTACGGGGTAGCGGTTTGTATGAAGCGAAAGGGGAATGTCCTAATCCACTGATGGCTCCGGTGTCTTTACCTGATGCTGTTGTATCGGAAGAGGTGGACGGACAATATCCGGTGATTTATCGGGTTTATGAATATGATATCGATACAGAAGCCGGCAAATCTTACGAAGTTATAAAGGCAATCTGAACTAAAATTGAGGTTGTTTAAACTTTTTACAAGATTTCGTCAGCCTTTTCAAGGCTGTTTTGAAACTTGAAGATAAACAGCTTCATTATATGAATCTAATGATATATGATACGGAATCTAACAAATTTTCTTGCTGTCGCAGCATTGTGCGTGCCCGGTTTTTCTGCGGCACAGTCTGTGATCTATCCGAATGAGTTTCCTCTGGAAGATGTGAAACTCCTTGACGGATCTTTTAAAGATGCAATGGAATTGAACGTCAACACTCTGCTGAAGTATGACATAGACCGCCTGCTTGCCCCTTATCTTAAGGCTGCCGGCTTGGAACCTAAAGGGGAGAGTTTCAGCAATTGGGACGGTCTTGACGGACATGTCGGCGGCCATTATCTTTCCGCCTTGTCAATCCATTATGCCGCCACCGGAGACAAGCGTCTTAAAGAGCGCATGGACTATATGCTGGGTCAGCTGGCTCTTTGTGCGGCGACACGTGGCGACGGGTATCTTGGAGGGGTGCCGGGAGGTGATGTGCTTTGGGACGAGATCAGAAAAGGGAACCCCGGTAAAGTATGGGAATATTGGGTGCCGTGGTATAATGTGCATAAAATGTATGCCGGACTACGCGACAGCTGGATATACGCCGGATCGAAAGCCGGATTGAATCTGTTTCTGGATTTTTGCGACTGGGGTATAGATGTGACGAAGAATCTGTCGGATGGCAAGATGGAGGAAATGCTCGGGAATGAATTTGGTGGAATCGATGAAATTTATGCCGATGCATACGCGCTTACAGGCGATAAGAAATATCTTGAAGCCGCCAAACGTTTCACTCATCATCAATTGTTTGATGATCTTGTGAAGGGGGTTGATAATCTTGATAACCGCCACGCAAACACACAGGTGCCTAAAGTGGTGGGGTATCAGCGCATTGCGGAACTTTCCGGAGATTCTGATTATAGGAAGGCGTCTGAATTTTTCTGGGAGACTGTGGTTGGCAACCGTTCTCTGTCTATCGGAGGTAACAGCCGTCGTGAGCATTTTGCTTCAGAATCCGATACAAAGAGTTATGTCGACGACCGGGAAGGGCCTGAATCCTGCAATACAAACAATATGCTCAAGCTTACTGAAGGGCTGTTCAGAATGAATCCTGATGCGAAATATGCTGATTTCTATGAGAGGGCTCTCTTCAACCATATCCTTTCAACCCAGCATCCGGAGCACGGAGGGTATGTCTATTTCACGTCTGCACGTCCCGGACATTATCGTGTCTATTCTCAGCCTAACAGTGCAATGTGGTGTTGTGTCGGGACCGGAATGGAAAACCACGGTAAATACGGGCAGTTTATTTATACTCATTCATCTGATTCTATTTGGGTGAATCTTTTTATTCCGTCAGAGTTGAAATGGAATGATAAGAATGTAAGCATCACCCAATCAACAGAGTTCCCCAAGAATGGATCTGTGAAGCTTACTATTTCCGGTGCTGAACCCGGAAAATTCAGTCTGTTGTTGCGTCATCCGGGATGGTGCGACAAGATGACTGTGAAAGTTAACGGAAAGGCAATAAAGGAAAAGTCGTCACCTTCATCTTATCTTGCACTCGACAGGGTATGGAAAGACGGGGATGTAGTGGAACTTGATATGCCTATGAAAGTCACGATTGAAGAACTGAACTATCTTCCGGATTATGTGAGCATATTGCGTGGTCCCATAGTTATGGGTGCGCGTTTTGACAATGGAGCCCCTATGCCGGGATTGATAGCTGATGATTCGCGTTGGGCGCATATTGCTCACGGACCGTTGGTGTCGGTATTCGACACTCCGTTGCTCATAGGGAAACGTTCGGATCTTTTGAAGAAACTTAACAGGATGCAACCTGCAGGAGATGGAATGAAGTATACAGTCCCGGGATTATTTGACAGTAAATATGGAGATATTGTGCTTGAACCGTTCTATAACATACATGATTCCCGCTATATGATGTATTGGCTTTCAATGACACCTGAGCGGTATGCACAGTATGTCAAGACAGCGCAACGGGATGAAGAGATCCGCCTGGCTCTTGACCGCCGCACGATAGATGCAGTCAATACCGGAGAACAGCAGCCTGAAGCTGACCATTTCATGGAGTCAAGAGCATCTGTAAGCGGTAATTTTAACGGTGAGGCATGGCGGGATGCCTCCAACGGAGGTTTCTTCTCTTACCGGATGAAGACCGGAGGAAAGTCTGACCTGATACTTAGGGTAAGGTATTGGGGTAATGAAACCGGTTCGAGAAAGTTCAATATCCTTGTGGATGATGAGGTTCTTGCCACAGAAGACATTTCCGGGAAATGGAATAAAGACGGTTTTGTGGATAGCGAATATGCCATTCCGGCAAGACTGATTGACCGCAAGGATGCCATAACCGTGAAATTTGCGAGCGAGCAGGGTCATACCGCGGGTGGTGTCTATCATGTACGTCTGATCACTCCTGTAGAAGCGGATTAAGATCCTTGAAAAAGTGTTATTTTTGTAGCTAATAGATATATACATGCATTTTCAACATCTTAGGATTCATTCCATCCCTAATGTCAGAGACTATCTGATCATCATAGCCGGAATGGCTATCTATGCAATCGGTTTCACGGCATTTATCTTGCCTCATGAGATCGTCATCGGAGGCATGGCGGGCTTCAGTACGCTTGTATATTTTGCAAGCGGGGGGTTATTGCCGGTAGCGGTGACAATGTATGCCACAAACATTCTTATGCTCGTATGCTGGTATAAGTCTTTGGGGCGTAAGTTTGTGATCGGCACTGTTTTCGGTGCCACCGTTCTTTCCGGAATTATCGGTATGATAGAGGGGTATTTCACTTCTCACCCACCTCTTGTGACTGATCCGACCATGAGTGTTATCATGGGTTCTGTGATCTGTGGACTTGGTATAGGTCTTTATTATTCCCATAAAGGCTCGGCAGGCGGCACAGATATAGTGGCGGCAATTTTTGAGAAAAAACTGAATGTAAGCATGGGCAGAACCATGATGATAATGGATGTCGCTATTGTGACCTGCTCTTTTTTCCTCCCTTTCGACGGAGATATGGATGCAAGGATACAGAGTCGCGTACAGACCATTTTATATGGTTGGGCATCGATTGTGATATATTCTGTCGTGGCTAATTATATTGTTAATGCTGACAAGCAGACAATCCAGTTTTTTATACTTTCGTCAAAGTGGAAAGAGATTGCTGACCATATAGCGCACGAGTGTGGCAGAGGTGTCACATCATTCGACGGCAAGGGAGTATGGACAGGGGAGGAAAGAACGATGCTTGTGGTGTGGTGCCGCCAGTATGATGCCGAGCAAATCTATGCTATAATCCAACGCATCGATGGAAATGCCTACATAATCCAATCCGCTGCCCAAAGTGTTTATGGTAACGGTTTCGACACTCTGCGCACCAAAGGAAACAAAAAGTTACAAAGAAACAAGCAGTAAAAAACAAAACAAACAATAAGTCCTACGAATAATAAATTAACAAATGCCAGGGATATATTTCGGCAATCTATAAAGCCGTTCATCAGTCGTTATGGAACCCCATAATTCCATCTTCACGACTTCATATCTTGCTCACTCTATAAGCCAATTTATCGTAGGTACTTAGTAAAAAAAGACATTCCGGAATCTGTAGGCTCCGGAATGTCTTTTTTTGATATGTTCACCTTTCTCTCATGAAGGTGAGGCTATTGGGTTGTAATGTTGGCTTCTATATTCTATAATTTCAACGTGCCCCGGCGGGAAGATAGTCAAGCCAATATTTTGCCATTGTCTTGCGGAGGTGTAGGGTGGTGCCTTCACGTTCACTTATAGCGTGGGTTCGCATAGGATAGCTTATCTGGCTGAATACTTTCCCATGTTTCACGAGTTCGTTGACGAGCATCTCACAGTTCTGATAATGCACGTTGTCGTCGCCAGTGCCGTGGATAAGTAGCAGATTTCCCTGCAAGCCGTCGGCATATGTGATCGGGGATCCTTTGCGATAGCCCTCAGGATTGTTCTGGGGAGTGTCCATGTATCTCTCCTGATAAATCGTGTCGTATGTTTTCTGATCAGCTACAAAGGCGATAGCTATTCCTGTCTTGAACACATCCGGATAACGGAACATTGAATTCAGTGTCTGGCTGCCGCCGCCGCTCCAGCCGGTGATGCCGATCCGTTCGGGGTCTATAAAGGAATATTGCTTTGCAAGATCCTGAACGCCTCGAGCCTGGTCTTGAGAAGCGAACGTACCGACTTCCCCGTAGATACACTTACGCCATTCGCGACCTCTGGGAGTGTTGGCTCCTCTGTTGTCTATGCTGACTACGATATATCCGAGATTAGCCATATATTGGTTCCAGAGATCTCCTCCGCCCCATACGTCCTGCACTGTGGAACTTGCGGGCTCGCCATATACTTCAACGATTACAGGGTATTTCTTCGATGCATCAAAATCAATAGGCTTTATCATCCATGCGTCAAGGGTGAGGTCGCCTGATTTGACTTTTACAAACTCCTTAGGGTTGAGTCCCAGGGTTGCGTATTGTTCGCGTGCCATGGCATTGTCTTCAATGACTCTGACGGATTGATGTTTCGGGAACGACACCATGTCAATTACAGGAGGGGTTGCTGCATTGCTGAATGTATGCACTGCCCATTTGCAGGTGGGCGACATATTGTAGCGGTGCTGTCCTGCCTGGTCGAGCGGGCTGAGACGGGTGGCATCACCGTTCCCCTTGAGTTTTGCGCTATAGAGGTATCTTTGAGTGAAGTTGTCGGGGGAGGCTATGAAATACACAAGACCGTTTTTAGTATCGGTGCCTATGAGCTCTACAAAATCAAAATTACCTTTGGTTATAGGGATAATTGTCTTTCCGTCGCGGCTGATTTTATATAGATGACGCCAGCCGTCGCGTTCACTTAGCCATGTGAAATATTTGTTGCCGTCAAGCCATTCCACATCATCATTAGTATCAAGCCACGCGGCATCCTTATCAGTAAAGATGTTTTCCGGATCTCCTGCGCCAATCTTCGCAATCCACACATTGTTGGTGTTTTGCTGACGGTTCATTTGCTGAATAAACAGCTCGTTGCTGTCGGGAATAAACTCCATTCTGGGGATATAGTTGTTGCGTGGGTCGCCGGGAAGTTTTACCCATGTGGTCTCTCCGCCGTCGGCAGACACATATCCAACCTTCACGTCAGAGTTTACACTTCCCGCCTTGGGATATGGGAAGCGGTCAAATGTGGGATATATTGAATCGACATTGTTGATTATATCGAAAAATCCGGTGCCGTCAGTATCGCTTTGCCAATAAGCTATATATTTACTGTCGGGGCTCCAGCGGAATCCGTCTCGGCAAGCAAATTCCTCTTCATAAACCCAATCGAAGGTGCCGTTCACTATTTTGTCATTGCCGTCTTTTGTGATCTGGCTAATCTTTCCGTCGGCAAGATTCTCCACATATATGTTATTCCCTGAAACATATGCCACTTTAGAGCCGTCGGGAGAAAACTTTGCGAACATGAGCGAAGACTCCGGCAGACCTTTCCCAAGCTGGCGGAACGATCCGTCGGCAGGTGTCAATACCCAATAATCTCCGCGTGTGTCATATCTCCACACTTTACGGGTGTTGGTATATACGAGCACTTTACTATTGTCTGCGCTCCAGGAAATGCTTCTCACAGGAATCTGTTTCCCTGTCTGTTTGTCGACAAACATGGAAGCAGGTATGATAACTTCCCGCTTGTTGTCTTTGGCACGGTACGCCACGACATCTTTTCCACCTTCGGCATTTGGCTCCAGCCGGCTATATCGTTCGCCGTCTTTCATCCAGTTCATGGCTCCAGCGCCTTTTGTTTGGATCAGGCGTCCGTAGACCACGTCTTCAAGGTGAAGTTGTCCTTTCCGGGCTATCCCTGAGGTCTCTGCGAATGGAGAGTCATCATTCTCGGTTCGGTTTTCCCATGGCATTATCTGAGCCATTCCAACATTTGCAGTGAATGCGATCAATGCCCCCGACAATAGATATTTTTTAAGTTTCATAATGGTTAAAAGAATACATATGGTTAGGTTGTCTGCAAATTTAATGATAAATTCTGGTCTCACCAAATATCGTGACTGCCAATATCGTATTTGAAATAAAAAACGGCATATAGTGGAAAGTCCATATTTTGTTGAAATTTTTACGATGCAACTGTCTAAGCCTTAGAAATGTTTATACTTTTAGGGAATACGCTATCCCTTTGTTATATACTTTATTCGCAACAAAAGAGTTAATATATGGGAAAGACAGTAAAAACAGTTATGCAAAAATTTACAAAGATCGTAGCCACGGTTTCCGATAAAAGATGCGAAACGGAGTTTATAAAATCGTTGGCTGATGCGGGCGTAAACGTCGTGAGAATGAACTCCGCCCACCTTGAATATGAGGGCTTTAAAAAAATAGTGGATAATACCAGAGCCGCTGATGAATCGATTGCTATCATGATGGATACAAAAGGTCCGGAGATACGCACCACGCCGACATGGTCAGGAGAGTCTGTCTATTTTAAAGCCGGACAACGTGTCAAGATAAAAGGGGATGTAGAAGGAAAGACAACCCAAGACTCCATCTGTCTGAATTATCCGGATCTTTTGGAGGTGTTGAAACCGGGTGTCCGTCTTCTTATAGATGACGGCGAAATCGGATTTGAAGTAGAGGAAGTGGCAGACGGATTTGTCTATGCCCGTGCTGAAAACGACGGGGCTGTAGGATCACGCAAAAGCGTAAATATCCCGGGTGTGCGTATAAATCTTCCGGCAGTGACGGAAAGGGATAGGCGAAACATCGGTTATGCAGTGGAGTTAGGTGTGGATTTTATCGCCCATTCATTTGTGAGGTCTGCTGAAGATGTGAAAGAAGTTAAAGATATTTTAGACTCTTATGGTGCTGATACAAAAATCATTTCTAAAATAGAGAATCAGGAGGGTATTGACAATCTTGAGGAGATACTTGATGCTTCTTATGGAATAATGGTGGCGCGTGGTGATCTTGGAATAGAAGTTCCCGCAGAGCGCATTCCCGGCATGCAGACCATGATGATTAATAAGTGTATCGCTGCCCATAAACCTGTGATTGTGGCAACCCAAATGTTGCATTCGATGATAGAACATCCACGTCCTACAAGAGCTGAGATTTCCGATGTGGCAAATGCCGTCTATCAACGTGCCGATGCCATGATGCTTTCCGGAGAGACGGCTTATGGCAAATATCCGGTTGAGGCGGTAAGAATTATGACAGGTGTTGCAAAGGAGGTTGAGTCGTCTTTACGTAGCCAGATGGAAGTGCCCCCCATGCAGGATGCGGATATTGTGTCGTTTTTGGCTCATGAAGCAGTGTTGTCGGAAAACAAGGTGGGCACTAAGGCGATATTGACAGACGCTTATAGGGGAGTATCCGCCCGTTTCATCTCATCGTTCAGGGGAAATAATCCTACTTTTGCTATTTGTCACAATAGAAGTGTGTTGCGTTGGTTAGCGCTCAGCTATGGTGTGAAAGCCTATTACTATCCTCATTCGGGAGGTGATGTGCCGCGTCATTCAGTGGATGCGTTAAGGCAGATCGTAGAAGAGAAACGTCTTTCCGCCACAGATAGGATTGCATATCTCACAGGAACCAAGAAAGGGGCGAGGGCACTTGAAATCCTGACTCCCGAGGAGATTTTTGAAGAGAATGATAAAAATAGGAAATGATTTTTTTACTGCCATAGCATACATATCTATAATTGTCTATAGCAAATAATCAAAATAAATCAGGCGGGCGACGCACAATGCGTCGCCCGCCTGATTTATTTTGATTAAGGTATTATTACCCAAATTTTTTAGAGCCAGATTGGCGCGAGGTATTTGGCAAGGATGTATCCGCCGATAATCAGCCATACGTCAAGGCAGAAAGCAAGGACGAACGGTTTGGCGCCGGCTTTCTTAAATTTGTCGATGCTTGTCTCCGCTCCAAGTGCCGCCATCGCCATTGTGAGCAAGAATGTATCGAAATAGTTGATGGCATCTACAAATACGGTTGGCAGAAGATTCAATGAGTTGAACCCGATTACAACAAGGAATCCGACAGCAAACCAAGGAATATTGACTTTCCCTTTTTCTGCAGAGGTTCCGCTTGCCGCATTTCTGCGTGCCATCCAGAAGCCGAGTATAAGGAGCACCGGGACAAGAAGCATCACACGGATCATTTTCACAATGATCGACACGTTTGAAATATCTGTTCCCATGGCATTGCCGGCTCCAACGGCGTGTGCCACTTCATGAAGTGTTGAGCCTGTGTATATACCCATTTCCTGTGGTGAGAGATCAAGCCATCCCGAACGGTATGCCACCGGATAGAGGAACATCGAGATTGTTCCGAAAATCACAACCGTGGCAACAGCCACAGCTGTCTTATATGGTTGGGTACGGATGGTTGATTCCGCTCCTAAAACTGCGGCGGCTCCACAAATGCCGCTTCCCACAGATGTCAGCAACGCGGTGTCGCGGTCCATCTTAAGCAATTTACCGATCCAGATGCCGCCAAGGATGGTCGTAGCCACAATGATCGCGTCGATAACTATACCGGCAACCCCAACGTTCAATATGTCTTGGAATGTAAGGCGGAATCCGTAGAGTATGATGCCGATACGCAACACTTTCTTAGAGCAGAACTGTATGCCGGGCACCCATGTCTCAGGAAGATTGTTGCGGAGAGAGTTGGCATACAGCATACCGAGGATTATGCCGATAATCATCGGGCTGAAAGAGATTTCTTTAAAAATTTGGGCCTCGCCTATATAAAAGGCAGCACATGCGAACAATGCTATCAACAGTATACCATGAAGCATGCTGACACGCGTTTCTGTAATTTTAGGCATTGATGTTTAGATTTAAATTTTGAGTTGTTAATTAGGGTTTATGTAAATGTTGAAGATTCAGGAAAATGTCATATTGAAATCTACGGCAATTGCGATCGCATACATGTAAGAAATGTCGATGCTGTTTGGCTCTTCAACATTTTCGACTGCAAAAGTAGAAAAAAACATTGATATTTCATGACATAATGTAAAGCTGGTTATAATAAATTAGCAATCATTATACTATGTTTAACCTGAGAAGGCAAACCAAAATTTTTTGGTTTGCCTTCTCAACAGTTTAAATGTGTGACAAACGGTATTTGTTAATGTCTGATTTTCATTTAAGTAGAAGCCGGTCCCCGGTCTGTCTTACAATATGTTCATAAAAATCTTGTGGGTAGCCGGTAAAATCAGGCGACAATGGCTTGCCATGGGGATTACGGGCAAAATTTCCATCGTCGTCTAATTTTTTGCGGTTCCCGTCAAGATATCTGATCAGAAGGAAATGGGCGAGGTCCCGATAGGCATCTGTAGCCTCTTTTGCAATTGCTGCCCCCTCTTCGTTTACGCTTTTCTCAAGTCCTGTAAGGTCGTTGGCGTTATATAGCGCGAGCAATTCTTTTTCTTTCTCCTGACGGGTGGACGTAAATTTGTCTTCAAGCTTTCCCTGCACTTTTCTTATGTCGTCAATCATAAGGTCATAACGATGGTATGCCTGGTTTGCCACCCAATTGGTCATCCAGAAATTGGCAGTCGGAGAGAAAGTGTAAAGGTCGCCGTTGCCGGGACGCACTTCTTCCGGAACCTCAGTCATTGAACAATAAAACGGCATGTAGACTGAGGTGTTGGCATCGTCGGTCCCGAACCATAATACTCCTCCGATGGGATCGGGAAGGTCGGCACGGCTCTGGCTTACGAAATGCCACGCTGTCTGCTGGGTTGCTACGGCACGTTCGTGCGCGTAGGTTTTTCCATTCACCTCGTAGCGGGTCGGGCGGTTGCGGTAGGGAGATTTGTTGGGACCGGCGCCGGGATCGTTGGTCATTTCGTAGGGCGTGTCTTCGAAATGATCCCTCATGCGCTCTTGCATATCCTTTAGAGACAGCTTCCTGTCAGGAATAATATAAAGAGGCATCGGGGTGTCGCTGTCGGCGTTTACCCATTCAAACCAGGCACGGTCTTCTTCCGGAGAGGCGAACCGACGGAAGAAACTCCACACACGCGAGTCGCATGAACGGCGTGTTGCGGAATTATGAACCTTGAAAGCGTCTGCAAAAGAGAAATCTTCATCTTTCCCTTTGAAATATCCGTGCTTGCGGGAAAATGAAAAAAGATCCTTGCAATACATCACATTCTCTTTGTCCTTATAATTCACTTTGCGTATGCGGGGTTCGTTTGCATGGGCGCAGATGGCATCGTCGGGGATCCGGACTGCGATCCAGAGAGCTCCTTTTTCTGTCCCTTTCCCGATCATCTCCATTACCCATGCCTCGTTTTTGTCGGCGATAGAGAATGTCTCGCCGGTGCTTGCGTAACCGTATTTTTCCACAAGGTCAGTCATGGTCTTGATTGCCTCGCGTGCGGTCTTGCAACGTTCGAGGGTGATGTATATCAAAGAGCCGTAGTCAAGGATTGAATTTCCGGTAGTGTCTTCCAGTTCGGAATGACCTCCCCAGGTTGTCTCTCCGATCACGAGCTGGTGTTCGTTCATATTTCCGACAACGTTATATGTTTCGGCAGCCTGAGGAATCTCCCCTCTATAGCTGTTGTCGCCCCAGTCGATCACTTGGCGCATTGTGCCCGGAAGATGTTTCCCGCGGGCGGCATGAAAGAGATCTCCGAAACGGGTGTGGGAGTCATCCGCATATGTGACCATTATCGATCCGTCGACTGTCGCTTTTTTGCCTGCGATGAAATTAGTGCATGCGTAAGCGGCTGTCGGTAGGGTAAGGGATGCAAATAATAATGCAGTTTGGTAGAATTTCATGATTGAAAGGTATTGGCTGATTCAAATTCCCTAAAACGAAGGTTGAATCAAGTAAATCAAGGTGTTTATAAGTCTCCGTAAAAAGTTTAAACAACTTCATAACTTCGATATTTCAAAGTTAATAAAAAATAGCGTTCTGTGATTCATTCGTGTTAAAAATCTTATGACAAATTTTATATATTGGCGACCCATGAGTAGTTTTTGTGTGTTTGAATTAAAAGAGTCAGCTTTTATATCGGTCATACTCTTGCGCGATAATCCACTTTATACAATCTAATAACATTAAGATTATGAAAATACCTAAAGTTAACCTCTTGGTCAAGATTCTTATGGCTATAGGTTTGGGAATCGGTTGTGGATATTTTTTCCCGACGTGGCTCGGAAGGGCATTTATGACATTCAATGCTATTTTCTCACAATTCCTTTCGTTTCTTATTCCGTTGATTATTCTCGGTTTCGTGGTTCCTGCGATTGCCGATTTGGGTAAAGGGGCAGGAAAAGTGCTTGCCCTCACTGTGGTTATCGCGTATGCCGCCACAACATTGTCGGGAGTAATGGGCTTTTTTGTCGGCGATACGTTTTTTCCTTCGTTGATAGAACCCGGAAAACTTAAGGAAATTCCGGAGACGGCAGGTCTTCAACCCTATTTCACTATAGAAATTCCACCGTTGATGGATGTGATGACAGCTTTGGCGGCTGCATTCATGACCGGCATATGCCTTGCCGTGGTTAAAGGAGAGGTGTTGCGTAAAGGTTTTGGAGAGTTTCTTGAGGTGATTAATATGACAATACGATTTGTAATTATCCCGTTGTTGCCGTTATATATATTTGGTATTTTCTTAAATATGACTGTCAGCGGACAGGTTGCCACTGTGGTCGGGGCATTTATCAAGATTATTGGTGTAATTTTCGCGATGCATGTGTTCCTGCTTGTGTTTCAATATTGTATTGCGGCATTGTTTGTACACAAAAATCCATTTAAACTATTGTTTACGATGCTGCCCGCTTATTTCACGGCTTTGGGCACCCAGTCTTCCGCGGCGACAATCCCTGTAACTTTACGGCAAGCTGTGAAGATGGGGGTGAGTGAGGAGATTGCAGGTTTTGTGATCCCACTTTGTGCCACGATCCACATGTCGGGTAGTTCCATGAAAATAGTGGCGTGTGCTGTTGCTCTGATGTTGATGCAGGGAATTTCCTACACTACTCCTGAAATGATTGGGTTTTGCTGTATGATCGGCATTTCGATAGTGGCTGCTCCGGGAGTACCCGGTGGTGCAATTATGGCATCGCTCGGAATACTTTCGTCGATGCTTGGATTTGGAGAGGCAGATCTTGCATTGATGATTGCATTGTATATAGCGATGGATAGCTTCGGAACCGCTTGCAATGTGACCGGTGATGGTTTCATAGCCCTGATCATAGATAAATATTTCCGTCCGAAGAGAGCGATTGAACCGATTCCCGTGACAGACGATTTGATATAAAGTCATTCAATTTTCGCAAAAATCACTAACCCTTATCCCTTTCAATTTCTGCAAAATAAAATTGAATTGTACCGCGCTCTATTGATTTAGCCCCTTCCTTTATCATTTTTGAGGGAGGGGCTTATTTCATAGGACAAGTATTTTTGTGGGAATAATAGCCGATTGCTCATAATAAGCATTTGAATATAATAAAATGAAAGAAAAATTTAGAAATGGTTTGCATTTATGTAATAAATTTGTAATTTTGCATGTTGTTTTGTTAATGGACAATTTATAATTGCTTCATTAGGTAATAAGAGTGGTAGGTTAACACTCTCAGTTTCTACAGTATTATTTAGGTTTTTATGGTAACGGTAAACAATGGCGCAATGCCACACAGCAGTTCCCGGTCATCCGGAGGGTCAAACAATTATTCCACATCTCCACAAGGTCTCTATTCTCCGGATTATGAACATGATGGCTGCGGAATAGGACTTGTCGTCAAGATTGACGGGAGTAAGCACCATTCGATAGTGGACCAAGGTCTGAAAGTGTTGGAACACATGGCGCACCGCGGGGCGGAAGGTGCTGACGACAAGACCGGTGACGGTGCCGGCATTATGGTTCAGATCCCTCATGAATATATTCTGCTGAACGGGATTCCTGTTCCTGAAAAAGGGAGATATGGAGTAGGGATGGTGTTCTTTCCCAAAAATGACGCCGACCGGACTAAATTTGAAGAGATAATCGATAAGGAAATCAAGGGACAGGGATTATTCCTTATGCATACCCGTGATGTGCCGGTTGATTCATCGGTGCTGGGACACGATGCACGTATCACTGAACCGATGATCCGCCAGCTGTTTATTGTGGGATGTGACAATAGGGAACGTCTGGAAAACCTCCTTTATGTAATAAGAAAACGAATCGAGCATGCCGTGCTTGATTCGGAAGATATTGTAGATAAGGATTCTTGTTACATAGTCAGTCTTTCAACGCGCACGCTAATTTATAAGGGATTGCTGTCTTCGTTACAGCTTCGTGCATATTTCAAGGACCTTCAAAGCCCGTATTTCACAAGTGCGATAGCTTTGGTGCATTCGCGGTTCTCTACCAACACATTCCCTACATGGCGTCTGGCTCAGCCGTTCAGGCTTATCGGGCACAACGGGGAGATAAATACGATACGCGGCAATCGTTTCTGGATGTCGACGAGAGAGGCTGTGATAGAATCGGAAAGTCTCGGGGAAATGGGAAAAATCGGGAATGTGATACAGCCGGGAATGAGCGACAGCGCCTCTTTCGACAATGCCCTTGAATTTTTCGTGCGTTCCGGCATGAGTCTTCCGCATGCTTTGGCTATGCTTGTCCCGGAGAGTTGCAATGAACAGAACCCGTTGTCGCGCAAACTGCTTGCGTTCTATGAATATCATTCAATCTTCATGGCTCCATGGGACGGACCGGCTGCAATAATATTTTCCGACGGCAGATATGCAGGAGGAATGCTCGACAGAAACGGATTACGTCCGGCGCGTTTGCTCATTACAAAAAGCGGGGAGATGATAATTGCCTCTGAAACCGGAGTGCTCGATATTCCTGCGGCAGATGTGGAGCATAAGGCTAAACTGAAACCCGGCAAGATACTTATGGTGGACACCGAAGAGGGTAAGATTCTTGTTGACAGGGATATCAAACGCGAACTCGCCAACGAGCATCCCTATAGTGAATGGATTGCACAGAACCGTATTGTGCTTAGCGACATAAAGAGCGGGAGAAAAGTCACTCACGAAGTGGCTGACAGGGAACGCCTGATGGCGGCTTTTGGATATAATAAGGAGGATGTTGAGAAAATTATCAAACCGATGGCGTCCACTTCCCAGGAACCGCTTGCCTCGATGGGAAATGATGCCCCTCCGGCAATCCTTTCAAAGATGCCCCAGCGCTTTTTCAATTATTTTCGTCAGCAGTTTGCCCAAGTCACCAATCCTCCGATCGATCCGATACGGGAGGAGCTTGTAATGTCGCTTACAAGTTATGTGGGGTCTGTCAGGAAGAATATCCTTCGCCCGTCTGCTGATCTGTGTAATGTAGTTATGATGCCGTCACCTATAGTGTCAGACAGTGAACTTGACATCTTGCGTCATCTTCAGTATAAGGGGTTCAACACAATCACATTGCCGATGCTTTTTGAAGCTGAAGGCGGGGTGAAAGCCATGGAGGAGGCAATCGATCGCCTTTGCTCCGAGGCGGAGGATGCTGTTGATGCCGGATATAATTATATGGTGTTGTCAGACAGGAACGTGAATGCCCGGCATGCCCCGATACCTTCTTTACTTGCATTGTCTGCGGTGCACCATCATCTTGTCAATCGCCGAAAACGCTCCCAGATCGCTATTATCGTGGAGAGCGGCGAGGTATGTGAAGTGATGCATGTGGCACTTCTGATGGGTTATGGCGCAAGTGCCGTAAATCCGTATATGGCATTCGCCATACTTAAGGATCTTGTGGAGAAAAAGGAATTGCAGCTTGACTATGAAGCTGCCGAGAAGCATTATATCAAGGCTGTAAACAAGGGTATAATGAAGATAATGTCGAAGATGGGTATTTCGACAATAAGAAGCTATCGTGGTTGCGCCCTGTTTGAGGCGCTTGGTGTCAGCTCCCGGTTGCTTAGCAGGTATATGGGTGGCGGTCCGTCTCCTATAGAGGGCATAGGCATAGAGGAAGTTGCGGAGGATGTGCTGTGCAATCACGATAAGGCATTCGGTTCGGAAGAAAATGTGGCTCTTGAAGATTTCGGAAATTATAATTTCAGGAAAACCGGGGAACTTCACGCCTGGAATCCTCCTGTGGTGAAGGCTTTGCAGGCTGCCACATGGCAAAATGACTTTGAAAAATTCCGGGAATATGTAAATCTTGTCGAACAGAAGCCGGAGCCGATTTTTCTGCGTGAACTGATCGCAGTGGAAAGCGACCGTAAGCCGATCCCCTTGGAGGAAGTTGAGAGCGAAGAGAATCTGATGAAACGCTTCTGCACGGAGGCTATGTCGTTTGGCGCTATCAGCAAGGAGGCTCATGAGGCGCTTGCCATTGCCATGAACAAGATCGGGGGGATGAGCAACACCGGTGAGGGAGGGGAGGATCCCGCCCGCAATAAGGTGAGGGAAGATGGCACATGGGCACGCAGCAGCGTGAAGCAGGTGGCGTCAGCCCGTTTCGGTGTAGACACCGAATATCTTGTAAATGCGGATGAGATTCAGATCAAGGTGGCTCAGGGTGCGAAACCTGGTGAAGGTGGACAGCTTCCGGGATTCAAGGTAGATGAAGTGATTGCCCGTACCCGCAGGTCGTTACCGGGAATAACGCTAATATCGCCTCCGCCACATCATGACATCTATTCTATCGAAGATCTGGCACAATTGATCTTTGATCTCAGAAATGTCAATCCGGAGGCGTCTGTCAGTGTCAAGCTTGTTGCTGAAAGCGGAGTAGGCACTATTGCGGCAGGTGTGGCGAAAGCAAAGGCTGACAAGATTTTGATAAGCGGATGCGACGGTGGCACAGGCGCCAGTCCGGCAAGTTCGATGAAACACGCCGGCATCCCTGCCGAAATCGGATTGGCTGAGATACAGCAGACTCTGGTCATGAATAATCTGCGCGGCAAGGTGAAACTTCAGGTCGACGGGCAGCTTAAAAGTCCGCATGATGTGATTGTAAGTGCGCTTCTCGGTGCGGAGGAATATGGATTCGGCACTGCTGCACTCGTGGTCCTTGGCTGCTGCATGATCCGTCAGTGTCATACGAACACCTGTCCAAAGGGAGTAGCTACCCAGAATCCGGAGCTTAGGAAGAAATTTGTAGGAAGATACGAATATCTTATCAATTATTTCAGATTTATGGCTCAGGAGATACGTTCACGGCTTGCCGAGATGGGTTATAAGTCTCTTGATGAGATTGTGGGTCGTGCTGATCTTTTACGCAAGCGAGAGCAGGCTCCTGATTCAAAAGCTTCCAAAATTGATTTTTCAAAATTGTTCTATATGCCTGTGGGGGCTGCCGAAGCCACGCTGCATTACGTGGCGGGGCAAGAGCATAAGCTGACGGGAGTAAAAGATGAATCGCTCCTTCAGCTCATAGGAAATGCCGTCGACGCAAAACAGCCTATTTCTCTTGGCATGCCGATAGTTAATACCGACCGCTCTGTCGGGGCGATGCTCAGTGGGTACATAACAAAGCGTTTCGGGGGAGAAGGTCTTCCTGACGATAGTATCAAACTCACATTTTATGGATCGGCAGGCCAGAGTTTCGGTGCTTTCCTTTGCAAGGGGGTTACGTTGAAGCTGGAAGGAGACGCCAACGATTATCTCGGAAAGGGATTGTCAGGGGGAAGGATAGTGGTGGTCCCTCCACGTGATGCCACATTTGAGGCGGAAAACAATATCATAGCAGGAAACACTCTTCTTTATGGAGCGACAGCGGGTGAACTGTATGTGAACGGTCGTGTCGGAGAACGTTTTGCAGTGAGAAACAGTGGCGCCAATGTGGTGGTGGAAGGAGTTGGGGATCATGCATGTGAATATATGACCGGGGGCAGGGTGGTCGTGCTCGGCAAGATCGGTAGGAATTTTGCCGCCGGCATGAGCGGTGGCATAGCATATATCTGGAATCGCACCGGTAATGTGGACTACTATATAAATATGGATATGGTGGAACTGACGCTACTGCAGTTTGAAGATGAGATATCGGAATTGAAAGGGATGATAGAGGAGCATTACCGTCGCACCCATAGTGCGCTCGCAAAACGTATGCTCGATGATTGGGATGCATATCTTCCCCAGTTCCTGAAGGTCACTCCCGTTGAATACAAGCGTATCGCGCTTAAAGGGGCGCAATAATACTGCCGGTCAAATAAATCCGGAATACAAAAAATGAGCGCGGTTTTAAAACTGCGCTCATTTTTTGTATTTGGCTAATTATGAGGTTAGAACATATTGTCCCATGCAGGAAGGAGGATAGGCTTCTGGTCAAGGACTTTCATGATGTTGGCGGGAACAAATTTCTTGTTCACCACGAGACGGTAGAGATACTCGTTTACCCAGTCGTCGGTCATGATCACATGGCCTTCGTTTGAACCGGGACCCCAGCTGTTTTCAACCATCCATTTTACGGGCTTGCCGTTTTCATCAAGGTCAACTGCAACGAGAGTCATGGCGTGGGTTGAGCCGCTGTCTTTTGTGCGGATACGGTCAGCCTTGTCCATTCCGAAAGTCATGCCGAACAATGAGTCGTAGTCATAGTTGTCAAGATTTGCGGTGCCGGCTGCGCGGTCAAGGAATTTGCCTGAATCCCAGGAAGAATACATCATCTGGTTATTCTTAAGGCTTTCGATAGCCATCTTCTTGATGTCGTCTATTGGAAGGTTTACATAAGTCCAGTTCTTGCCGTCGTAAGCGTGGCGGTCGAGATCGATCTCATAGACTTTGTAATATTCACGTGTTGGGTCGTTCATAAACATTACATAGTCGTTTTTGAGATCGTTGCCTGCAAATTCCTTATAGAATTCCTGAGGGGTATAAGTCTTTTTGCTTACAATGTTCCCTTTGCTGTCTTTCCTTGTCCATGTAAACTCTGTGGGGGGCACGCCGAGGGTGAGGGCAAGTATGCGGTAAACACCCTGAAGCATCTGCTCTTTCTCTGCCTGGAGAGCCTGTGGCTTTGCTCCTTTGGCAGCCATGCGGCGGAGCTTGAGTCCGTCTTCGCGGAGACGGCGTGAAAGCATCTTGCGGAGTTTTGTGGTGTTGGAGCTTGAATAGGTTTCAACCATGACGCTCTTTGGCACGATGCCATATTTCATAAGATTGTCTGCGATACCGGTGTATTGACCTCCGTCCTGGATAGGGTGGGCGAACAGCCAGTCTACGGTCTGGTCATCTTCAGGCTTATTGGCAGTGTCGATCATTGCCTGAAGGAAAAGGTTTGCTTTCTCAAGCTGATCGAAGAAGAAATTATAATTCTGGGAGAACTCTATCATGGGCATGTCGTTGTCTGCCATGATTTGCGAGCGCAACATGTTGAGACCTGTGAAGAGCCAGCATCTGCCTGACGATTTCTGGTTTGTGATACCTTTGCTTTTTACGCGGTAGGTGAAATTGTCGTCAAGATTGTTTTTGGTGTCGGCGTTTGTTGCCAGTGCATCGATGTCGTTGCCACGTAGGGCGTTGGAGATAGCCTTATCGTTGGCGTCGTTTTTATAAGACTGGCGGAGGCGCGCCATCATTGCCTCATCTATCCCCTTGTCGGGAGTGGCGCAGAAGCCGGTTGCGGCTACAGCGCAAAAAAGAGTGGAAAATATCAGTTTCTTCATAAGATAAAAGGTTAGCTATGCGAAGTTAACACTTTTTTGCAAAACGTCAAAATTTCAGCATAGATTTAGGAAGGAGGCGGAAGAAGGATAATAGATAATCGATAATTTAACGCTCTGAGCATTAAATTATCGATTATCCATTGGTATAATGTTCATTTTGTGAGGGTCAGTGGGCGGGGTAGAGGAGGAGGTAGAGCTTGAAGACGAGGACGGCGAAGACGGCTCCGAGGATCGGTCCTGCTATTGGTACCCAGGCATATTTCCATTGGCTCGACCCTTTCCCTTTGATGGGGAGCAGATGGTGGGCGAGACGCGGTCCAAGGTCTCGCGCCGGATTTATGGCATAGCCGGTTGTGCCGCCGAGAGCCATACCTATCACCACAACGAGCAACGCCACGGGGAGCGCACCGATAGATCCGAGTCCCACTTCCGAAGTGTTGCCTCTTTCAGCAAGGAAAAGAATCACAAGAATCAGGACGAACGTGCCGATGGTTTCTGATAAGAAATTTCGCTTCAGGTTGCGGATTGCCGGGATAGTGGCGAACACTCCGAGTTTGGTATCCTTGTCTTCAGTGGCGTCGAAGTGGTCTTTATAGAATATAAACACTGTGGCGGCGCCAAGGAAAGCTCCTATGAATTGCGACACTATATAAGGGATGACCATCCCCCAATCGAATTTGTCTGCCATGGCAAGACTAAGAGTGACAGCCGGATTGAGGTGGGCTCCCGTGTAGGGCCCGGCGATAAACACGCCACACATCACGGCGAGACCCCAGGCGAGGGTGATGACAATCCAGCCGCCTCCGTTGCCTTTCGACTCTTTCAGAGTGGTGCACGCCACAACCCCGCATCCAAGCAGAATCATTATATATGTGCCGAGAAATTCAAAGAAACATTGCAGGAATATCGGGATTTCAACTTCTTCCATAATCTAAAATTTAAGTTTCGCAAGCTCAGATACAATTACCAATTACTAAATGCTAATTACTAATAGCGTCGGGAGATAGCACACGTCTTACGGCATCGTGCCAGCCTTCGAGTCCTTTTTTTACAGTCTCTTTGTCGGCGTGAGGATTAAATCGGTGTTCAATCTTCCATTGCTTCTTGATCTCGTCGATATCTTTCCAGAACCCAACCGCGAGTCCTGCGAGATAGGCGGCTCCGAGGGCGGTGGTTTCAGTGATTGCCGGACGGAGAACTTCCGTGTCAAGGATGTCGCTTTGGAACTGCATCATCAGATTATTGCGCGATGCGCCTCCGTCAACTTTCAGATTGGTGAGTTTCAGGTTGCAGTCCCGTTCCATTGCTTTAACAATGTCGTATGTCTGATAGGCGATACCCTGAAGTGCGGCGCGTGCGATGTGTGCCACGGTGGTTCCTCTTGAAATGCCGGATATCGCTCCGCGTGCATACTGGTCCCAATATGGAGCTCCAAGTCCGGTGAGGGCGGGCACGAAGTATACGCCGTCGGTGTCAGGCACCGATGCGGCAAGCTCTTCCACCTCAGACGACGACTGAATGCAGCGGAGTCCGTCGCGCAACCATTGCACCACTGAGCCTCCTACAAATATGGAGCCTTCAAGAGCATACGTCACGTCATCTCCTATCTGCCACGCTATGGTGGTGAGAAGGCGGTTTTTGGAAAGGATAGGTTTGTTGCCTGCATTCATAAGCAGGAAGCATCCTGTGCCGTAGGTGTTTTTGACCGCACCCGGCTCCACGCACATCTGTCCGAATAGAGCCGCCTGCTGGTCGCCGGCTACACCAGCTATCGGAATTTCGTGAGCGAAAATTGTTGTGGTGGTATATGCCATTATGCCGCTGCTCGGTTTCACTTCCGGCATCATGGAGCGGGGAATGTTGAAAAGTTCAAGCAATTCAGAGTCCCATTCAAGAGTGTTAATATTGAAGAGCATCGTTCGTGATGCGTTTGTGACGTCAGTGACGTGCACCTGATGGCGTGTCAGGCACGATATGAGCCATGTGTCGACTGTACCGAAACGTAGCTTCCCTTCTTCTGCACGTTCGCGGGCTCCGGGAACGTTGTCGAGGATCCATTTTATCTTGGTGGCACTGAAATAGGCGTCGATTATTAGGCCGGTCTTTTCACGGATCATCGGGGCATACCCATCCTCACGTAGTTGGTCGCAATATTCCGATGTGCGCCGGTCTTGCCATACGATGGCGTTGTAGACCGGTTCGCCGGTCTCGGCATCCCACACAATTGTGGTTTCGCGCTGGTTTGTGATCCCCAATGCGGCGATGTCATGACCGTTTATCCCGATTTGGGAAATGGCTTCCGCCACCACCGACGCCTGAGAGCCCCAGATGACGTGTGGATCGTGCTCCACCCATCCGGATTTTGGAAAAATCTGGGGAAATTCGTGTTGCGCTGTCGAACAGATGTTTCCTTCGCGGTCGAATACTATAGCTCGGCTGCTGCTTGTCCCTTGATCGAGGGAGAGAATGTAGTCTTTCATAGTGTTGTGAGATTAAGCGTTGAGTTGTCTGGTTTTTTCTATATCAATGGCTTCGGCGAGTACGGAAACCGGATTGAGCACCGGGACTTGGGTCGACATTTCGATCTGCCATTTGCATGTCTCGCAGTCGCACGCCACGAAGTCGCATCCGCTGTCGAGTATCTGGCGGAATAGAGGTTCGCCTATCCCTTGTGAATAATCATAGTTTTCTTTCTTGAATCCATATGTGCCGGCTATACCGCAGCAATGGGAGTCAAGGTTTATAAACTCCACTCCCGGAATCATCTTCAACAGGGAGGTGGAATAGATTGTCCATCCGAGCTTCTCCATGTGGCAAGGCACGTGGTAAGCCACTTTCTTTTTATAATCTTCCTTAAAGGCGATTTTCGCTTTCCCTTCGTCAAGAACATGATAGATAAACCTTGTGGCGAGCATGACATGATCGCGTACGTCGTGGTTGTCAAGATGAAGAAGGTGGGGATATTCGTCGCGTATGGTGAAGCAGCAGGTGGAGGATGTGAGGAGCACCTCGTCGCCCTCATCCACTGCCTGACCGATATATTTGAGATTGAAAACGGCGTCGCGTGTAGCCTGGTCAATGCAACGGTTGGCTATTTTCGCCACTCCACAGCACTTCTCCTTTTCAAGTAGCCTGACGCCATATCCGAGGGCGTTGAGCACAGTCAGGAGGTCTTTGCCAAGCTGCGGATAGTTGTAGTTGACGTAACAGCCGTGGAAATAAGACACTTTCTTTGTGAATGCCTCCTGAGTCTGCGCCGCCTCTTTCTTATACCAAGTCTCGAATCTTATGGGGGAATATTTCGGGAACGTGCGCCTGTCGTCGATTTTCAGCACCTTATCCATTATCAGTTTCACCGGCTTGAGTCCGAGAGTGAAGTTCACAAGGGGAGCCATGCGTGTGGCAATGGAGCCCATACGGTCTGTGTCGGCGAGCATGGAGTCGCGGAGCGACGGTTTGTGAGTGCTATATTTTATACGCGCCGCCTGGATTATGTCGCCGATTTTTACATTGTTAGGACACGACACTTCACACCGTTTGCAGTTAAGACAGTATTTGAGCGCCTCATCGTAGAAAAAAGGTTTTTTAAGGCGGTAGCGCTCCCCGTCGGGCCCCGCCTGTTTCGGCCCGGGATAGTCGGGATTTACGGCAGTGACAGGACAATAGACCGTGCAGATCGTGCATTTGATACACGACTCGAAATTGTTGTCGCTTATATTTTGTTGCTGTAGTGTCATCATGGACTATTATGATTTTGAATTTTGAATTTTGAAGGGTAGATCTTCGGTTTTCAAATTTTCAATTTGAATCGGGTCAGATTATGCGTGATGCCGCATGGAGGGCGGTGGCGAGGGTGATCCCGGCACCGGATCCTTCTTTAAGGGCGTTGAATCCGGCGAGCAGGGCGCCCGTGGCATAAAGGTTCTCAACGGTCTCGCCGTGGAGCGACGGACGGAATTCCTGATCTGTCACAACCCCGTATGCCATATATGGTTGGGGAGCATAGAAATTTGTGTCATACCATTCGGTGCGGCCACCCTCTACGTTGAGGTCAAGACCAAAGATTGGCTCATAGATACGGTCGATATTGGCTATCAGTCCATGTCCGAAGAAACTACCTGTGCAGATCACGAAATTGTCAGCCTCCAATGGCATGTCGCCGAAGTTGTAGGTATATATCCTGCGGAGACGGTGCCCCTCGATATCCCCTTTCACGACAGTGTCGCCCGGCATGAACGTGCCCCCCATGCGGGTGAAACAGTCGCGCAGGCTTAGCTGACATCTCACCCCCGGCACCGATGCCGGAGTAGTGGCTATGAAGTAGACCGGACGGTCGACTCCGCTACGGAGCCTCTGAACGGGAGCGTCGGAAAACATACCCAGCACTGCGGGCATGATGACTGCGTCGGCACCGGAGGATGCCGCGTTGACGTTTCTTGCCAGTGCGTCCACGGCGTCGTCACGAAGGAAGCGCGATATATTTGTGGCGCGCATTTCTGTTGTGCTTTTTCTCAGGGGAGCGAGAGCCGGGATGTCTACAGCCGTCACTTCGCATTTAGCGCCATGTTGCAGGAGACCATGGGCGAGAAACCGGGGATAGAAATCTATGTAACCCTCTATGTTGACAATAGAATATTTCTTATCTTTCAGATTGTCGGGAGAATCGATCATAAAATAGTCGTCGAGCGATAGCCAAGCCGGTTTTAGAAATCCCAACGGGGTAAGCCTGTAGTGGTTGCGACTGAGCGTCCCCTCCACTTTTATTCCGGCATCGGCAAGAATCCCCGGCACTTTTTCAAGAAGTTGTTGAGTCCGTTTGACCCCTATCTTTTGATAAGGGTGGGAAGGGGGGAGCTTTTGCGCTTCTCCAAGCGGGTTGTCAATGACGGGATGCGGACCGGAACCTCCGAGAAATTCAAAGGCGCCCGACCAGAAGTGAAGTGCGCTTTGTCCGGCAGAAACTATGGCGGTACGTTTTCCTGCGCGTTGAGATTCTATCGCCGCCACGAGCCCGCTGAGTCCGCCTCCAATTATTATATTGTCGAATTTCATAGATAATATCAGATTTATTATTTAAGTTTCGCAAGCTTACTTAAGGGTTAAGGGGTTAAGTTTATACATAATGCATTACAAAGCCGGATATCTTTCCACAATTTGAGATTGACCTTTTAACCTACTATACTCATACCCCTCAACTTTCGCTTGCAAAAGTTGAATTAAAATGAAGAAGGATCAATGTCTTTGCTGTCTTCCGGGTCAAGACCCAACACTCCCTGATAGAGCCAGGAAGTGAATTGAACTTCACAGAGGGTCTCGCCCCAACATACCGGATACATACCGTGCCACCGTTCCTGCATGAAAGAGGCGAGGTCATCGATATTCCGCTCCGTGCATTTGTCGTGGCGCTCAAGTAGGCCGGCTGCACGGCATGCACACAGCTCCCCTTGGCAGGTGCCCATTCCGAGACGTGTGCGCCGGCGCATGTTCACCAGGTTGTGTACGTGAAGCTCGTCCATAGCGTAGTTCACCTCCGCCACGCTCACCTGCTCGCATTCGCAGACGAGGGCGTCGTCAGAATCGGAGGTGGCTTTGATTTTTCCTGTCCAGCTGCCATGCCTTTCTTCCGCTGCCTTTTGTTCGGTGCTGAGCTCGATTATGTGGGCGCGCCGTTCTTCATCTTCCGCTGTCGGTTCGGAACCCGGGAGCGGCACTACTGCCGTCTCGCATGGACGGTCGATGTTGAGTTTGCGGCATACCATATCTGTAGCCTCTTCAGCCATAAGTCGGTAGGTCATGAGTTTACCTCCTGTGATAGTGACGAATCCTTCCACTCCATCGCGTTTCGCGTGGTCAAGACAGACTATTCCTCGGCTGATGCTTCGTCCTGTGGGGTCTTTATCGTCGGCAACGAGCGGACGCACGCCGGCGTATGCGCGTAGGATACGGGTAGTGGCGAGCAAAGGGGAGAGTTTCACCCCTTCCCGAAGCAGAAGGTCCACTTCTCCGGGAGTTACGTCCATGTGGTCTATTTCGTCAAACGGTATGCGTGTGGAGGTTGTGCCTATAATGGATATGGTGTCGCCCGGCACAAGGATATCAGCGTCTCCCGGTTTGCGGCAACGGTTGAGCACCATGTTGTTTACCCTATGCCCGAAAATCAGGAGAGCCCCCTTGGCGGGATACATGTTTACTTTCACTCCGGCGAGTTCAGCGATGTGGTACCCCCATATTCCGGCGGCGTTTACGGTCACTTTCCCCCGGATTATGTCTTCCTCTCCGGTACGTTGGCTTTTCACTTTGACACCCACAATCCTGTTTCCGTCTTTTTCGAAGCCGATAACCTCATGATATGTGATTATGTCGGCTCCGTTAATGCGTGCGGCAAGGATGTTGGCGGTGGTTAGGCGGAAGGGGTCGACCGATGCGTCGGGCACTTTCACCGCTCCGATTATGTCTTTATTGACAGCAGGTTCCATTCTTATAGCCTGTTCCGGGTCCAGAATCTCGGCAGGGATCCCGGATTTGAGGCAGTCTTTCACGAACGCATCCTGATATTCGAGGCTGTCTTCGGGGAGAGTGACAAAAAGTCCGCCGGTGTCGTCTATGCAATGACGTGCGATCTTGCGCAATATCATGTTTTCTTTGATACATTCGGCAGCCGATTCGGGATCTGTGTGGGCATATCTGGCTCCGCTGTGGAGCAGACCGTGGTTGCGTCCGGTGGCTCCTGCAGTGAAGTCGAGCCGTTCGATAAGGATTGTTTTCAGACCGCGCATGGCGCAGTCGCGGGCTGTTCCGGCGCCCGTGGCGCCGCCGCCTATAATAATCACATCATATTCTGTCTTGCGGGCGTTTTTCATAGCGAGGTGTTATTGTAAATCACATAAAGACAAATTCGTATAAGCACAGATTGAAGATGTCTTTTAAGTGAATAACATTCTTTTATGGGTAAAGTTCGGCAAGTCGGTGATGATAAAAAGAAGTCGGAGGCAAATAAGGGAAAATGACCTATGAAAAAGAAGAATAGTCATATTCCGGGATAAATTTTAAGGAACGCGCTCTAAATTTATGGGAATGTTAAGGGAAAGTATTAAATTTGAGGAAAATATTCAATAAATATGAAAATATCGGTTTTCTTTTGTTCGATGTTAATTATGATGTCTGCTGCATACGGCGGTAGTGTCAAAGCGGATACAAAGGTTGTGGCTCACAGGGGGTATTGGAAAACGGAAGGATCTGCCCAAAATTCTATCGCTTCGTTGGTGAAGGCGGATTCGATAAAAGCATACGGAAGCGAGTTTGACGTATGGCTTACTGCCGACGACAATCTTGTGGTGAACCACGACATGGTGTTCAAGGGTGTGAATTTCCCGGAAGCGTCTATGGAGGAGATTTCAGCGGTTCGTCTTGATAACGGGGAGAAGGTGCCGACTTTGGAAGAATATCTGGCTACGGCATTGAAGCATCCGGATATCCGATTGGTGCTTGAGGTAAAGACGCATGGCAACGACAGTGTGAGACAAACGTTGGCTTGCCAAAAGATTGTGGATATGGTCAACGGTTTCAAACTTCAGGACAGGGTTGACTATATAGCCTTTTCCCTTTTTGCATGCAAGGAGCTGCACCGGTTGTCGCCTGAAACACCGGTATATTACCTGAACGGGGATCTTTCTCCGGAGGAGGTGAAGAAGTTGGGTTTCGCCGGACTTGACTATTCCTACAAAGTGTTTGAAAAACATCCGGAATGGATCGATGAAGCAAAGAATCTCGGACTGGAGGTGAATGTCTGGACGGTAGATGATCCGGAAATGATGAAAAGTCTCATCCTCAAAGATGTGGACTATATCACAACGAACCGACCCGAAGAGCTTCAGCAATTATTGCCCCAACCAAAATAAAATAACAAGGAAGCTGTTTAATCTCAGGATTTAAACAGCTTCCTTAAAATTTTGCGCACTAAACAGCTCCCTTGTTATTTGAATTACATCCCTTCGATGTCGAGGAGCATCCATTTGCCTTGACGCAATCCTTCAAACACGTTTTCCATGCAGAGATTCCAGCTTACGAAACCTTGAATCTTGCCGTCGGGAGTACGGTATTTGAAATTGGACGGGGCGAGCGGTTCGCCGGTGTCGGCATGATATGTCTCGTGCATGGTGCCGTAAGTGTCGATGTCCTTAGCCATCAGCCCTCCCACTTTTTCGGCAAGCCATTCCACATCTTTGTCAAACCCATAGTTGTGCAATCCGATGGAATATATGTAGTTGCATATACCCCACACAGGACCCTGCCAGTTGGAGAAGGGCACTATGATGTTTTTGTTGTTATAGTCGACATCACTTTTTGAGAGGCTCCTGAATCCGTAGGGTGCTTTCATGTGGTCTTCTGAAAGCATGTAGCGTTCCACCATTGCTTTCCCTTTATCTTCGGGCGCCATCTTATACATCAACGGCACGAAAGTGGAGTATCCTACACGGCGATACTGTTCACGTGTCTCGCGGTCAACATTATAGTAGCATTGATCCTCCTCGTTCCAGCATATCTCGTTAAGACCTTTTTTCAAGGATTCCGCTTCCTTGCGGTATGCTTCCGCATCCTCTTTATAGCCGAGTTTCGATGCTATTGCCGCCTGTGCAAGGAGTTCACCATATTGGAAAGCGGTGGCATCGGTGCTTATAAACGTACGGGTGTCGTCTTTGAAATAGTTGAGTGCCGGATTGTTGTCCGCGCCGCTTTGCATCGCTATTTCCCAATAATACAGCCCTGAGATTGAATCGCATTGGGTTTTCTTGCGATAGTCGATCACGCTTTTCAAATCTTTATATATCGGGCGGATCCATTCCCAGTCGCCTGTCGCTTTCCCATATTGGTAGGCGCCTTGCGAAAGGAACGGTTTCATGGCAAACCTGCCGCTGTAGACGTTGCGAGGTCCGTCTTTGGTCATGCATCCCGCCACATATCCATCATTGTCGATACCTTGGGAGAATGTCATCACCCAGTTTTTCATATACTCCGGTTCACCTTTGGATATGAAATGGTTCGCCATAAAGAATGCGTCCCAGTCCCACAACTGCGAATAGAATCCGGCGGGGATGAGATAGGGATATTTGATGAAACCTTGCGGTTCACGGACCACCTGTTTCCTGAGTTCCACAAAACCGGTTTTAAGTTTTGAATAGACCGAGTCGGAGGTAGTGGCTGCATGGGATGAAAGACCGCTTGCAATGATTGCCATAACTAATAAAAGATTTTTGTAAGACATGGTATTTAAGAAGTTTAGGTGAGATATGCTATCGAGAGAAGACGGGAGGTGGTTCCGGGATTCCGTCTCCAGGAAGGGAACGGGTATCGCATTCCGGAAGTTGATATTGTTTTATCCGTATGATAATGCAGGGTGCAGAATGGGGTTGACTCGATATTATTATTGTCGATGCCATATTCACGCATGATTATCCAGTTTGCTTCGGGAAGGTTGATGCGGGGGGAGCCGTCGTCAATCCGTTTACCTGATTCATAATCTATGGTCCATCTCCGGATGCTTGCTCCAAGACCGATATTTTCGAATAACTCTATCAGGTCTTCGCTAACGTTGTAGCAGTTTCCGCAGATACACGGACCGATGGCGGCATGTATGTGGTGCGGGTCTGCACCAAGTGAAATCAGTCTTTCGATTGTCTTCCCTACGATTCTTCCGGCTGTCCCTTTCCATCCGGCATGTACCGCCGCCACAGCTTTTATGTCGGGTGCGTGGAGGAGGATAGGAACGCAATCGGCAGTCCTCACCCCGACAGCTATGTCGGGGCGCTGAGTGATAAGAGCGTCGGTGTCAGGGAAGCTTTGATCGGGAGAGGTCACAACAGCCACATTAGAGGTGTGGGTCTGCCTCGGAGTGACAATCGCATTGAACCCTTCAGGCAGGATTGCGTCAGCCACGTTAGCAAACACACAGCCTTCCGCTCCCGTTCCCAAATCGAGATAATGGGTTCTAATATTCGGACTGATTATCTTGGATGAAGTCATAGTAGAATAAAATAAAAGTTCCACAAATATAAGCATATTTGTGGAACTTTTAACAGGAGTTGAGATTTTAATGTCGAGATTTATGTCGCTTTTTTCGGTTCATCCATAGTGCTGACATGGCTTTATTAAGCGTACATGTTGATGATAGCCTCGTAAAGCTCCTGCTTACCGGAAGTCAGTGCCGGTTCGTTGACACGGCGACCGATCTCTGCAAGCTGTTCGAGTGTGAGCTTGCCTTCCTCAAACTCCTTGCCCTCGCCACCGTCGAACGATGCGTAACGGTCGGCGAGCATTTTCTTATATGGAGATTTCTCAAGCACGTCTGCTGCGCTGAGAAGGGCGCGAGCCATTGCATCCATTCCGGCGATGTGGGCGATGAAGATATCTTCAAGGTCGGTGGAGTTGCGGCGTGTCTTGGCGTCGAAGTTCGTGCCGCCGTTGCCGAGACCGCCGTTGCGGATGATCTGCATCATTGCCTGGGTGAGCTCGTAGTTGTCGATGGGGAACTGGTCGGTGTCCCAGCCGTTCTGGTAGTCGCCGCGGTTTGCGTCGATGCTGCCGAGCATGCCGTTGTCGACTGCTACGGCGAGTTCATGCTCGAATGTGTGGCCTGCGAGAGTTGCGTGGTTCACCTCGATGTTCACCTTGAAGTCCTTTTCAAGACCGTGAGCCTTGAGGAAGCCGATTACAGTCTCGGTGTCGACGTCATACTGATGCTTTGAAGGCTCCATTGGTTTCGGTTCAATGAGGAAAGTGCCTGTAAACCCTTTGCTGCGGGCATAGTCGCGCGCCATTTTCAACATCATCGCAAGATGCTCTTTCTCACGTTTCTGGTCTGTGTTGAGGAGGCTCATATAGCCTTCGCGTCCGCCCCAGAAGACATAGTTGCTTCCTCCGAGCTCGATTGTGGCGTCGATAGCGTTCTTGATCTGCACGGCTGCACGTGCCACAACGTCGAAATCAGGGTTTGTGGCAGCCCCGTTCATGTATCTGCCGTTGCTGAAAACATTGGCTGTGCCCCAGAGGTTCTTGATGTTTGTGCCCTGCATCTTCTCCTTGAGGTATGCCACGATATCCTTCACGTTCTTTTCGTATTCCTCTACTGAAGAACCTTCCTCGATGAGATCCACGTCATGGAAGCAGAAATATTCTATGCCGAGTTTCTCCATGATCTCGAATCCGGCGTCAGCCTTGTTCTTCGCGCGTTCGAGAGCTGTCTCACCCTCGTTCCAGGGGAATTTCTTTGTGCCGCCGCCAAACTGGTCGCCACCTTCTGCACAGAGTGTGTGCCACCAAGCCATGGCGAATTTGAGCCACTCCTTCATCGGTTTGCCGAGAACCACGCGCTCAGCGTCGTAGTAGCGGTATGCGAGAGGGTTGTAGCTTGATGTGCCTTCGAACTTGATTTTCCCTATCGAGGGAAAGTATTCCTTGTTTGCCATTTTATATATAGTTTAAATAAAAATCTTGAAAATTCTATTGAGGCGACAAAACAATGTCGCCTCAATAGTAACCTAAAACAAACTTGATACCTTAATTAAGGTTAAAACCTAACCTCATAAGCATCCATAAAAAATATACAAATTAACCTGTTAACACCTTATCAATTATCCCAAACACATGTTGGTCTCTGTTGCAAAATTACTCAGAACATTGCTGTCAGGCCTTTAAATATGTCGCATACATATTCTTAATCGCGACATATGGATTCGTGTATGTTTCAAAACCATTACCATTTGTAACAATCCCTCAAACACCTTTCCACATACGCAAAAACTGACAATTCATGTTATTAACGGAGACCTATCTGACAAGATGCCAGGAATCGAAATCAAACAATTCGCTGTCGCCTCCCCTAAAGAGGATATATACATCCTTAACTCCCTTTACCTCTGGATTTACATCCACGCTTATATCTCCGTTTTTCTCGACCGGCACTACAGCGAAAGGTTTCTCTACTCCGTCTATAAAAAATTCTATGGAACCCGGATTTTTTATATTTAGCACCTTGGCTGTCAGTCTTGACGCACCATTTGAGAAGTCAACACTTTTCAAGCGTGTCCAGTCGCCATTATGAATAGATGTGAGATAATGGGAGGTGCCCGCCGTGCGGTCTGTCTTTACACCCCATGAGTCTGACATCGTCTCCGCCTCGACTGTCGAAAACGGGTCGAGGTTCTTCAAAGGTCTGATAACACCGGCATCCGTAAACGGGATGAACGGTATGCTGTCGCCTTTCCATTCAAACTCCTCCACTGCAGCCGAACGCCTGAAACCTGAGCCGTTTGGAGCCAGACCCTGATGGTAGAACATGAAGTCTCTTCCATTGATATGGATATTCCCACCATGGATGGTGAAACTTCCTGGAGACTCGTTCATGATTCTGCCTCCATATTTCCATGGTCCATGTATGGAACGGGAAGTGGAATAAGCCATGTGTTCCGGCACACCTCCCGCAGCATAAGAAAGATAATAGATACCGTTTCTCTTGTCAAGCCAGGGACCTTCCTCGAAATTTGTTTTCATCACCTTTTTTCCAAGTTGCCAGTCATGTTTGAGACGGAGAGGTCCGAACGCCTCAGGCTTGTCAAGGTCTGCCACAGGCTTTACTTCAGAAGCCAAAGAGATCATGTCGGGATTCAGTTCGGCATACCACAGTCCGTTATTACCCCAGAAAAGATACGCCTTCCCGTCATCGTCGATAAATACCGTGGGATCAATGAATCCCCATGAGCCGGGCACAAGCGGCTTGCCAAGCGGGTCACTGTAAGGACCTTCGGGACGGTCGGCGACCGCCACCCCTATGCCATGCAGTCCGCAGGCGGTGTCTTCGGCACAGATATACCAGTACCATTTCCCGTTGCGCTCCACTGCCTGCGAAGCCCATGCATTGTCACCCTGTTTCGCCCATTTGAAAGCCGCCGTTGTCAGGGGAGTGCCCCTGTATGTCCAGTTTACCATATCAGTGGTTGAGAACAGCTGCCAGTCTTTCATCTTGAAATACTGTGCGTCGTCTTCGTCATGACCTGTAAACATGTAAACCGTATCATTGTGTACATACGGAGCCGGGTCGGGTGTGAATGTTGTCTTTACCACAGGATTGACGGCACTCATGCCTATAACCATAGGTAAAACAGCTCCGAATATCAATAACTTTTTCATAATTATATTGTCAACAAGTTTTTATTTGCCTCTACGTTCAATCAATTACAGATGCATGAAACCAGTCGATATCTACCATTCCGCCGGAAGATTCAGTGGCATAATTATATATCGCAAACCGTGTGCCCATGAAGAATCTTGAGAAATCAAATCTCATCTTGAATCTTTCTCCGATAGGAGTCCAGTTTTCACCATCAAGGCTATAGTAGAAATCAGCCATATCCTCACCGGGGTTGAAATCTGTTGCGACCTTGAAATGAACGATGTCGCCTTTCAATGGTATGCGTGCCATCTCCTTATCGGTCACTCCGGCAATAGCATGATTTTTATCACCGAAAGCTACTGAAGATGTGGAAGCGACAATCCATTTTCCATTTTTATCAGCCACAACCGACAGCAATCCGGAATCCCCGTTAAATGCAGAAAGCCCAGCCACATCGCCACATTTCATTTTGCTCACATCCATTCTTATGGCAGCCTCACTCCTGGGTCCCACCATTCTTTGGGAAATTGTGTTTGGGGCATGGAAAATATCTTTCACCACTTTTGATGTGGTGAGACGCAAAAAGCCCGGACGATCAGTCAGCGACCAGCTGCTGTTGTCAGGATTATGATTCCATTGCCAAAGTATTGATTTCTTCCCATCTGAAAATTCATCTGACACCAATACCCCTGCGTTTCCATCAGGCACAATGGTCTTGTTCACTTTCAAAGGCACTTTACCATCGCTGTCGCCAAGCATCGGCCATCCGTCTTTCCACGTGCAGGGGTTCAATGTGAGCACACGCCCCACTCCTCCACGGTCCTGAAAAATCATCCCCCACCAGTTCCCTTCCGGATCGTCGACAAGGCATCCCTGCCCCACGTATGGGAAGCCCCCGAACTCGGATTCGAGCACAACACACTTTTCATAAGGGCCCTCAATGTTGTCAGCCCTATAGCAAAGCTGACGGCGCGGCTTGCCCGCACGCCATGAAATCACAAATGCATAGTATTTACCATTATGTTTTATCACACGGCTGCCTTCATGAAGTCCCGTCTCGGTGCTGTCGGGATGTATCACCACCTTGTCTATGCCACCTTCAAGTATTCCCGTCAGATCCGGTTTGAGTTCCGTGAGATGGATATCGCCTCCGCCACTGAACACAAATACCCTGCCGTCGTCATCAAGCAGTAGGGAAGAATCGTGAAAATGATTTGTTCGGCACAGAAGAGTCCACTCCCCTGCCGGATTATCAGTGGTATATATATATGATTTATATGGCTCGTCGTTGGGAGAAAACAATACATAGAAACGTCCGTCACGATAACGGATGGATGTAGCCCACTGCCCTTTCCCATATACAGTGCCCCCTTCAAGATTGTAACGGGAGGTGTCTTCAAGTTTATCGAAAACATAGCTTATGGTTTCCCAGTTTACGAGATCGCGCGACCGCATCACCGGACACCCGGGCATAAGATGCATGGTGGTGCTCACCATATAGAAACAGTCGCCCACACGTATCACATCCGGATCAGGCACATCCGCCCATATCACCGGATTGCAGAATCCGGAGGTTTCACATTCCATTTGAGTGGCGGGAGGCACCACGGCTTCAGCTTCTGCAAATCCCGGCACAAAGCCGGCAAAAGCCATACAAGCTATCCCTTTTATGAGTTTTTGTACAGACATTGTTTAACGGAAGTTAGATTAGTTTTTCATTTACAAAATTACTTAATATTTGACCCTCCCACCCTCATCTATGTAATACAGACGTATTTAAACGGATACCTTTCATATCCCTTCGTATCCTATCAATTCAAATCGGTAGCATCATAAAAACTGAAAGACATACATGAATCTTTCCTTCACTTTTTTTCTTTAATTTTGCGATATGGACGTCGTCGGACTTCGATATGCTCAATCGGGAATCGATCATGAGAATATCTTAGTGAAATTTCAGAATTATCGAACCACAATAATAATATTTCATGAAAAAATTTTTTCCTATGGCTTTCAGCTGCCTCCTGATTCTCGGTGCATGTGGCGGAGGTGCAAAAAAAACTGCTGACAACGATAGTTCCACAGATTCATTGAAGACTTTTGTCTACAACGGAAATCCCCTTATCAGAGATAAATTCACTGCAGATCCGGCTCCGATGGTACACGACGGACGGCTGTATCTCTATGTCGGACATGATGAATATTATGAAGGTCAGGATACTGCCTCCGGGGGTAAGGAATTCAACATCACAGAATGGCTTTGCTATTCAACCAACGACATGAAGACCTGGACAGACCATGGAGCAGTGCTCAGCCCGGCAGATTTCAAATGGGCTACAGGCGAGGCATGGGCATCTCAAGTGGTGGAAAAGAACGGTAAGTTTTATTATTTCACAACCGTACAGGCAGGCGAACCCTGGACAGGGAAAGCCATTGGTGTCGCGGTAGCAGATTCTCCGACAGGGCAATTTAAAGATGCCATCGGAAAACCATTGGTCAGCGACAACATGACTGACAATGGTGCCCGGGGATGGTGGAACGACATAGATCCAACCGTGCTGATTGACGGTGACAATGCTTGGTTATGCTGGGGCAACGGCACATGTTTTATGGCGAAACTAACCCCGGATATGACAGGTATTGACGGGGAAATCCGGGTGATAGATTTGCCCAAATACGTAGAAGGTCCCTGGTTGCATAAGAAAGACGGGATGTATTATCTCACATACGCCTCAATCGGGAATGGAACGGAAACCATTTCGTATGCAACCTCCCCCTCTATTGAAGGACCGTGGACTCCCCGCGGAGAGCTGACAGGTCCGGCTGAAAACAGTTTCACGATTCATCCGGGAATTATCGAATTCAACGGCGGATGGTATTTATTTTATCATAACGCTGTGCTTGAAATAGATGGTCACAAAGGCGCTATCGGAAGGCGATCCGTATGCGTAGACACTCTCCGCTATGATCCGGACGGAATGATGCTTCCGGTTATTCAGACAAATAGCAATACCTTATCATCTGCCAATTGAAAAGGTTATGAAAATTAAAACGATTTCAATTATTCTCGTGTGTGTCATTCTCCAACTGATGGCAAACCCTGTAATGGCACTTGATCACCCGGGGATAGTTTCAGAATCTCCGGAAGAAGGGAGATTTCCCCTTATTTTTCTTGATAATGGCATAAGCCATCCGGGCACTTTGATTCTTGATCCGGCTGATAACGAAGGGGTATGGATCGCTGCCTCCAATGTTTCCCTGGATTTCAAACGGGTATGCGGTGTGTCAGCGCCTGTTATTTCTGTCAACGATTCTATCCATACCCGTAAATTTCCAATCATCGCAGGCACTTTCGGCACTCCTCTGATCTCCGGTTTGATAAAAAATGGAAAACTATCGGCTTCCGATATCGAAGGGAAAAGGGAAAAATACCTTCTCACCACTGTCATCAATCCGTTTCCGGGAATAGACGAGGCTCTCGTGATTGCCGGCAGCGACAGGAGAGGCACCATCTATGGTCTATATGAGCTCTCCGAGCAGATAGGTGTATCCCCCTGGTATGATTGGGCAGATGTGCCACCCGTCAAGCACAAACAGCTTTATATTGATAAGGGCACTTATACCGCAGGCGAACCTGCAGTGAAATACCGTGGCATATTCCTTAACGACGAGGGACCATGTCTTATGAAATGGGTCAAAAACACTTATGGCACAGATTATGGTGACCACCGTTTCTATGCAAGGGTGTATGAACTTATTCTCAGGCTAAGAGGGAATTTCCTTTGGCCTGCAATGTGGGCGTGGGCATTCTATGCCGATGACCCGGAAAACAGCGCGCTTGCGGATAAAACCGGAATCATAATCGGCACTTCTCATCATGAACCGATGGCAAGAAATCATCAGGAATGGGCGCGCAAAAGGAAAGATTACGGAGCATGGAACTATACTTCCAACCGTGCAACTCTCGATAAATTTTTCTCCGAAGGTATCAAAAGAATGAAAGGCACAGAGGATGTGGTGACTATCGGAATGCGAGGTGACGGCGACGAGGCAATGAGTGCGGATGCCGATGTGAAGCTTCTGAAGCAAATCATCAGAAATCAGAGAAACATAATCCGCAAAGAGACAGGACATGACCCGAAACAGACACCGCAGGTATGGGCTCTATATAAGGAGGTGCTTGACTATTATGATGCCGGACTGCGTGTGCCCGACGATGTGACTCTACTTCTTTGCGACGACAACTGGGGAAATGTCAGGCGTCTTCCCAATGAACAGGAACGCAAACACCCCGGAGGATGGGGAATGTATTACCATGTGGACTATGTGGGGGCTCCTCGCAACAGCAAGACATTGAACTGTACCCCAATACAAAATATGTGGGAACAGATGCGCCTTACATATGATTATGGCGTAGACCGTATGTGGATTCTGAATGTCGGCGATCTTAAACCTATGGAATATCCTATAACGCTTTTCCTTGACATGGCTTGGAATCCTGAGGAGTTCGACAGTGAAAACCTCTACCTCCATACCCGGAAATTTTTTGAGCAACAACTTGGACCTGATCAGGCGGAAGAGGCAGCCCGAATATTCAATCTATTATGCAAATATAATGGCAGGGTCACTCCCGAACTTCTTGACTGCGACACATATAATCTCCACACGGGGGAATGGGGAAAAGTGGCTGGAGATTTTTCAAGACTCGAAGCCGAGGCGCTCCGTCAGTTTATCTCGCTTCCGGATGAATATAAAGACCCATATCGTGAACTTATCCTGTTTCCTGTGCAACTGATGTCTAACCTTTATGATATGTATTTTTCACAGGCAATGAACCGCCGGGAATCGGAGGCAAATCTTCCGGAGGCAAACATCTGGGCAGACAGGGTGGAAAAATGTTTTGAACGTGATTCTCTTCTTATGCACGATTACAACAATTGTATTGCAGGTGGGAAATGGAACGGGATGATGATTCAGAAACATATAGGCTACACCGGATGGAACGACGATTTCCCGGCGGACAAAATGCCGGAAGTTTCCAGGGTGCCTGACACCGACGGACTGTCAGGAGGATTCCAACACACCGGAAAAGACGGAATGGTTGTCATCGAGGCTCCTCACTTCTACAAAGTTTCATCACCTTCGGAAAATCTCGAATGGAAGCTCCTTAAGGATATGGGAAGAACTCTTGGGGGAATAGCTGTCACCCCTTATACGTCTTCACCCGAAGGGGCGACAGTGGAATACAAAATAACCATACCCGAAAAGAAAGACAGTGTTGACGTGCATATTGTGGTCAAATCCACATTGGCATTCTCTCGCAAGGAGGGACACAGGTATGTAGTGGGGTTCAAAGGCGCCGGGGAACAGGAAATAAATTTCAATAGTGACCTTAACGAACATCCCGATAATATCTATTCCGTGTTTTATCCCACAGTGGCACGCAGGGTTGTAGAAAAGATTGTCAGACTTCCGCTGCCCGATCCTGACAATGATGGCGCTATGTATCTATATCTTAAGCCACTCGATCCGGGTATCGTTTTTGAAAAGATCGTGGTTGACTGCGGAGGGTATCAGCCGGAATATCTATTCGGCACAGAGTCGCCTTGTATCCGAAACCAATAACACACCATTACCAAGATTACAGGACAATAAACACCCGTGGAAAGATTGTGACCACGGGTGTTTATTTTTATATCTAAATGAATTTTTGAAATCCATATTCCGACACCTTTTTATGTGTCTGAAGTGTCGGGCATGGAATCCGTCTGGCATTTATTACGGTATTCAGAAGGTGTATAACCTGTAAATTTCTTGAAGGCGGTCGAGAAATGCGGCTGCGAGGTGTAGCCTACAAGATAAGCTATCTGGGTGACTTCAATGTCAGGTTTCCGAAGCAGTTCACAAGCCCTGCGCAGCCTGATATTGCGGATAAAATCACTTGGGTTCAATCCCATTTTCTCTTTCATCTTTCTATGCAGATGTGCCCGGCTCATACCAACCTCAATAGAAAGTTTCTCCACATTGAATTCGGAATCATCAATGTTGTCTTCAATCACCTTTATAATCTTTTCAAGCAGCTTTTCATCATTCCCTTTCACCTTTGGGACACTGATCTTCTCCTCTACCTCACGCACACCGGTGAACTTGCCTTTAACCCTCAATCTGTTTTCGATGAGAGTGTCTATCACCACTTCAAGCTCCTCAATATTAAAAGGTTTACCAAGATAGCCGTCGGCTCCTTTATCCCACCCCTTCATGCGGTCCGCGAGTTCATTTCTCGAGCTCAAAAGAATCACCGGGACATGATGGGTGGTGGAGTTGCTCTTCACCCTTTTCAGAAGTTCCAGACCGTCCATACCGGGCATCATCACATCGCTGACGATGATATCGGGAGTATTGTCCATTATAATTTTCAAAGCTTCCTCCCCGTCTTTTGCACCTATCATTTTATATGACGATGCCAGCTGGTAGCAGAGATAATTACGCAGTTCTTCATGATCGTCGACAATAAGAACCGTTTTTGAAATCATTGATTTTTTCCTTGACAATCTTTCGGAATCTCCACCGACGCCCAATTCCGGCATATTGAGATGTTTGTTTGCCTCTTCCTCCTTAACTTCTTCCGAGTGGTAAGAAATCTGAAATTCTTCGGCACTGTAAAAACTTTCATCTATAGGGATACGGATAGAAAATACACTTCCTTTCACACCATCCCTACGGTTTTTTCCGGAAATTGAACCATGATGAAGTTCAGCCAGACGTCGGCACAGGTCAAGCCCGATTCCAAATCCCGGAGTCGCCGGGGCATGACTCTCTCTTACCCTATAGAATCGTTCAAAAATTTTCGCTTCCGTTTTACTGTCAAGACCGATTCCTGTGTCGATGACACTGATCCTGACACATTCTCCCAACTTTTCATCAGTCATCTTTTCAGTCTCAACCTTTATGACCCCCCCTTTCGGCGTATATTTTATCGCATTTGAGATAAGGTTTACAAGCACTTTATCAATATTATCGCGATCGATCCAAATATTATTGAGTTCTGATTTCGGCTCAAAGTCAAGAGTAAGCCCGCATTCCGCCGCCTGAGGAATAAACATGTCCACCAATTCCCCTACAAAAGAATTGACATCGGTCTTACGGCAAGACAACCGCATCTTCCCCTTATCAAGCTTCCGTATATCAAGCAATTGATTCACAAGACTAAGTATTCTTTGTCCATTACGCTGCATCGTTTTAAGCTGCCGTTTGACATCCTCATCAAACGGGCGCTTCAACAATGATTCCAACGGACTGAGAATAAGGGTGATCGGAGAACGTATGTCGTGAGAGACATCTATGAAAAATTTAATTTTGGCATCGTTGATTTTTTCCTCTTTTTTCTTCTGCATTACAAGCCATCCCAATAAAAGAAGAGTGGCAAGCACAAGCAGATAAAACAGTTTCGCCCATGTGGAAAGATACCATGGGGGAGAAATCCTTATTTTCATCTCCGTGACCGGAGACAGCTCTTTGTTTTCTTTCGCCTGTATCTGCAAAACATGCGAGCCGGGTTCAAGATAAGGAAGATAGATCACATTTTCCCCGGGACGAGTCTCTATCCATTCTTCGCTCACATCTGCCATTCTCCACCGATAGACAATGTTTGCTGCATCACGAAAATCCATAGTGCTCAGACGCAGACTTAACGCATTGTCGGAATACGGTAGATTGACAACCGTCGGCTTCATAGGGTCGCCTTCAATCACCATCCTGCGCCCCGCCTTGGTCTCGGGAGCCACTCTAATGCCTTTAAGATATAATGCCGAGATTTTAACGTCTGACTTGAATTGTGGAGAAGATACATCTTCCGGAATAAAGCAAGTGATACCTTGATCATTTGAAAAATATACTTTCCCATCCGATTCTGATATCACCGACAGACGGAAGGAATTTTCCACCAATCCGTAATTGCCATGATAGGCAAAGATGTTTTTTGTCTCAGGATCCTGATAAGACAATCCACTCATTGTCCCTATCCACCTTCCCCCGTTTTTATCAATCGTGATTGATCTTACATCATTATCGGTAAGTCCGTCGATAGTAGTGTATTTAGCTGTCACTCCCTTGGCAGGATGCACCTCTATAAGTCCATGGCTTGTAGCGGCAAGCATTCTTCCTCCCCCGAGAGGTGCAAAAGTATAGGTGGAGCCCGATAAGAATGGATCCTGATTGATTTCCAAAAGTGAATCCCCCTTTAAATCATAGCATGCAACACCGCCATAAAGCCCTATCCACAATTTATCATCATCGCTCTTCACCATCTCATTGGTATAAGTATTGGTAAGGCGGTCTCCTTCCGGATCTACATCAAGCCATTTCTTTTCTCCCGATACCATATTGTAGGACATGATCCCTATGCCGTGAGCGCCTATAAAGAGATCTTCTTTATTGCACAAATTCAAAGATATAGACGGACAATCTCCCGCCACATCTACCACACGCGACCATCTTCCATCAGTCAACGACAATTGCCATACCCCCTGATTTCCAACTCCGACAAGCAATTTACCGGCACCTAATGGCTCAATGTCAGTAGCCGTCCCGCCTTCCGGAAGATTATATGATTTTATTAATTCCCCGTTTTCTGAAATAATGCAAATTTTGTCTTTCCCTATTGCCGCGAGCAAATTGTTGCCTGATGATGCCAATGCAGAAATGCCTCCTACAAATCCCGGGAGGTATTTCGACATACGCCTATACACAAATGGGATTCGCTGTGACGGGATCATCATTATCCCTTTATAGTTGCAACCAAGCCACAGATTCTCCTCACCCCCTCCATAGATTGCCGACACCTCAGCACTTCCCATATCCATAAAAGGGGAATAGAAATCTTTACATGGCTTGACCACAGGATCGGCAGGGCTTATGCGCCACACTCCCTCTCCATAAGTGCCCACATAAATATCACCGCCTATGACATCGCTTGACATCTTACTAATATTCAATCTATTACCCCCCCAATTTTGTAAATTTTCAATCTTCAGGGTCTTGGTGTCGAGCCTATATAAGTTATTAAGAAGAGAGATGATAAGATTGCCATCTTCCTCTAAGGCAATTCCATTTATATAGGAATTGCCTACCGGAATGACCTTTTCATTTCCGTTTGGAAATATGACATGCACCGATCCTAAATGGTCGCCGACATACATTTTTCCATCGCGTGCACATTTAAGTGAATTAAATTCTTTCTCCATTAGAAGCTGTGGCATATACCTGACAGCATTCATTTCATTCCCCTTCTTATCATCAATTACATACAAACCAACTCCCGACAATACAAACGTGATTGTACCGTCGACCTGTTCATCCATTCCAATGATATATCCATTAAAAGCTTTTCCGGGTATTTTTATGAGTTGAAATGAATCTGAAGCCCGGTCATAAAGGTTCAGACCGTTGGCAGTGCCAACCCAAAGCCTCCCTTTTGAATCGTAGAGCAAATCAAGGATACGGTTGTCAGACAAGGAACCGCTTTCCTGTTCCTCATGGCGATATATATCATACCCGGCACCGTCAAATCTTATAAGACCTCTTTCCGTTCCGATCCATAGATACCCCTCCTTATCACGGCAAAAATCTGTATAATCGCTCATTGTAACTTCAGGAGCATCAAACAGATGACCGGTTCTCACCGGAGTGGTATTTCCCCATGTCTCAAGACATATAAATATTCCCGAGATAACGAGATAAAGGATAAATTCAAGTCGTTTCATGGTAAATTATAGATAATTGAACACTTTTTTATTAACTAATCGCGAAAGGATATATTTGCCCGGCAGGTAAAAAATCCCTTTTAATGAAGTTGTTTAAACTTTTTTCTTTTTCAAGATTTCGTCATATTTTAGAGACGGTTTTGAAACTTGAAGAGGGGGTTCAGCTGGCTAAACAACCCATCAAAGGTTCAAAAGCTTCCGAAAAGATGACATAAGGTTGAGAAAGAGGTCTTTTTAACGTAAAAAGTCATAAGAATATCAATCTCCGTAAAAAAGTTCAAACAATTTCAATAATATCATTAATTTTTAATCGCACTATTTGTTGCAAAAATAACGAATTCGATTCAACCATCCAAATTCTCATAGATTATCATTTTAAAGACAGTCTCAATCCCATGGTCGAAAGCAAATACACAAATGTCGTTTCTTTTTATTATCATTGTCTCGTTTTTAATTAGAATACAAAATTAACAACGATAATTCAAATACGGCTTTAATAATGTAACGCTGTCATTTCATATTTCATCGCTCTCGTTTCTTTTCGTATCATATTCATTCAAATCAGTAACATCTCCTAAAAATCAGCGTCATTCCTAAAAATCAACAACATCCTCTCTTCAATATCCTGCAACCGAGACCTTCATAGTAGGTTACTTGCCCGGTAATGGTCACAGTCTCCCGACGTGGCGTATCAGACTGACCTTTCGCCATGCTGATACAATTCGTCAGAAAAAATA
>CAMTMX010000004.1 GCA_947073495.1 uncultured Porphyromonadaceae bacterium | reverse complement strand
GGCGGGATAGCTCAGTTGGTTAGAGCGTCGGATTCATAACCCGGAGGTCTCGAGTTCAATTCTCGATCCCGCTACAAGACAGCAGCTGACAATTAGTTGGCTGCTTTTTTTGTTTAAAACATAACCTGGGAAATGATAAAACTCTTAGGATTGGATGTTATAATTAGAAACTGTATAAAATTTATTTTGTCTTGTCATTGATGTCTTTGTCGACATCTTTATGATATTTATTCAGTCATTATGGAATCCCATAACTCCATCATAAATATCAACAATTAGCCGACAAATACTCTCAATTCCTTCGACAAATAAATTTAACAGTTTCTTAGAGAGGTGTGAAAATATAGGTTCCCTTTAAGCCGCATAACTATGACAACGATGTATGAAATGATCATGGATCTCCCTCTTTTCAAAGGGGTGAGTAAAGAGCAGGTTTCATCTTTTTTGGAAAAAACAAATGTCAATTTTGAGAATTTCGAACCTGGAATGAAAATCGTTTCTAAAGGAGAGGAAGTCAAAACAGTGAAATTTGTTATGTCTGGAGAAGTGTGCGCCTCTCACGTCCTGGTCGGCAGTAATATTTCAGTAGAAGAATATTGTAGCTACGGGAGAGTTCTCGGGGCCGACAGATTATATGGAATGTCAACAGGATATTCTTGTGACGTAATAGCCATGACGCGCACGAGTATTATGGAGTTTAGTAAAGATCAGTATGTTAAATTATTGAATTCTGATTCCATATATCTCTTGAATTTTTTTAACTTTTTATCGCGGCGAGCCCAAAGACCGGTCGAGGCATTGGAAGAGTTTACAACGGGTGATATAAGAAGCAGATTATGTGTCTTGTTGAGTGTCCTGACAGATCCCGATTCTATTGGGATACAAATCAAGGGCACGATTGCAAACCTTGCAAAATATCTTTCCGTAGATCAGAAGTCGATGGCGGAATGGATCAATACAGCGGAAATGCAGGGGCTGATAGCATATTCCGACGGATTTATGCGGATTAAATCAAAAATTGCTTTTCTTTCTTGAATAAATTTATTGAGCGTAATCTCAGTTGTATTTGCTTTTTTTTTACTACTTTTGTGATGTCTATGTCTTGATCTTTCTGGGGTTGTCTCTTCCCGGAACGATCATATAATATTAAAATATTCCTAATATCAGAAAAATGACATCACAAAGTATGTTGAAAATAAGACTGTCGGCATTAAATTTTCTTGAGTTCGCGGTCTGGGGGTCTTATCTGACATCACTCGGTAATTTCTTGTTTAAGGAAGGTCTTGGTGATCAGATTGGTTGGTTTTATGCTATGCAGGGCATCGTGTCGCTTTTTATGCCCTCTGTTATTGGAATAATCGCAGACAGATGGATTCAGGCGCAACGTATGTTGAGTCTATGTCATTTGCTTGCCGGTTTGTTTATGGCGTTTGCCGGTCTGTATTGTATGTCTGCCGGTCAAATTGAATTTGCCCCCCTCTTTGCATTGTATGCTGTTTCAGTGGCATTCTTCATGCCCACAATCGGTCTTAACAATTCAGTGGCGTTTAATGCCCTCACTAAAGCCGGTCTTGATACGGTCAAGGAGTTTCCTCCTATCCGCACCTTCGGAACGGTAGGCTTCATATGCGCAATGCTTTTTGTGAATTTTATAGGTCCTGAAGATTCAAAATTTCAGACCACATATATGCAGCTCTTTGTATCGTCTGCACTTAGTATTGTTATGATGTTTTATTCATTGACAATGCCAAAATGCCCTGTCAATAAGACACCAGCTTCGGGAAGCCTTGTGGATCGGCTCGGACTTCAAGCCTTTTCTCTCTTCAAGCAAAAGAAAATGGCTATATTTTTTATATTCAGCATGATGCTTGGAGTGTCTTTGCAGATAACTAACGGGTATGCCAACCCGTATATCACGTTCTTCAAAGAAATTCCGCAATATGCAGACGCCTGGGCGGCTAAAAATGCAAACGCACTGATTTCATTGTCGCAAATCAGTGAGACTCTGTGTATTCTTTTGATTCCTTGCTGTCTGAAAAGATTTGGCATAAAAGGGGTGATGCTCATGTCGATGTTCGCTTGGGTTTTTCGTTTTGGATTTTTTGGAATTGGAAATCCCAGTGGAGGATTGTGGCTCATGGTGTTAAGCTGTATAGTATATGGCATAGCATTCGATTTCTTTAACGTCAGCGGCGGTCTGTATGTCGACAAGGAGACAGATTCTTCAATGAGAAGCAGTGCCCAGGGATTGTTTATGATAATGACAAATGGATTTGGAGCTACGATCGGCACTTTGTGTGCAATGGCGATAGTTAACCATAATGTAGTGTCAACCGATCCGGTGGATGGCCAACTTTCCGGCTGGAGGGCGTCATGGGCGATTTTTGCAGCATATGCTTTGGTGGTTGCAATTCTGTTCTGGATAATTTTTAAAGATAATAAAGAAAAATCGTCTGCATCATCCAAGCAATTATTGGAGGTGGAGAGTGACGATGCAGGGGGAATGACAATAGAGAAGCTATGATACAGTTTTATGCTCCCGATATAGAGGCTACAGGTTTGCTTCCCGAGTCGGATTCGGCACATTGCTGTCGAGTGTTGAGAATGAAGGAAGGGGATGAGGTGATGGTAGTGGATGGCAAGGGAAAACGTTATCGTTGTGTCATTATAGAGGCGCATCCTAAAAAAACGGCAGTTGAAATTATTTCGTATGAAGAAATCCCGTCACATTGGGGTATTAATATAACTATAGCTGTCGCACCCACGAAAAATTCAGATCGTATGGAATGGATGCTTGAAAAGGCAGTGGAGATAGGGGTGGACCGTGTTGTGCTTCTCAAATGTAAGCGCAGTGAAAGAAAAGGGATGAAACTCGATCGCCTTGAAAAAGTTATGATTTCCGCAATGAAGCAAAGTTTAAAGGGTGTTCTCCCGGAATTGGCGGAAGTGTCGGATTTTAAATCTTTTGTGACGACGATAGGGGAGAATAGTCAAAAGTTTTTTGGATATTGTTCGCCTGATTATCCCAAAAAGGAATTTGTCAAGGAATGTGGAGCAGGAGAAAATGTCGTAATAATGATTGGACCTGAAGGAGATTTCGCTCCGGAGGAAGTGGAATTTGCTGTTGCTAACGGATTCATTCCGGTCACATTTGGAGAGAGCAGGCTTCGCACAGAGACAGCAGCGCTGTATGGTGTCGCGGCAACTCACATAATAAACCAAATAGGCAAGTAAGAAGAAAAATAATAGAGAGCCTTTAATAAAAATAAGCATCCTCCTTAGGAGGATGCTTATTTTTATCCGTTGATTTGAAGGAAATTGAAATTTATTTTAGTCTGAGGACCTGCCCGACTTTGATCACATCGCTGTTGCTCATCTCATTGATTTTTCTTAGAGTCGTGGCAGATAGTCCATACGATTTCGCAATGGATGAAAGGGTGTCACCTTTGCGCACTGTATATGTGTCTTTTTGAGAAGCTGCAGCACGATAAGGATTTTCTTTCTCAGCCTTGGCAAGAGTTGTGCCGGCAGGAGCGAAATTACGGGCTTTTGTATATGTTTTCTTATCGAAAGTGTATGTGTCCGTGTGGGTGGTGTGGTTAGCAAAATCGAAAATCGCGGAAGGATTTATTGCGTAACCCATGAAACGGGTTTCGAAATGGAGATGCGGACCGGTGCTTCTTCCAGTACTGCCTCCAAGACCGATAGGATCGCCTGCTCTCACAACTTGATCCGGCTTCACGAGAGCTTTGTTCAGGTGTCCGTAAACAGTTTCAAGTCCATTCGGGTGTCGAAGAATGACATAATTGCCATATCCTTTTCTTTCATAAGCAGTGAGTCTGCATTTTCCATCAAAAGCGGCATATATTGTGTCATTGCTTTTGATAGCGAGATCTATTCCCTTATGCATTCTTCCGAAACGGCGCCTGTATCCATAGTTTGAAGTAACTTTACCGGGAACTGGCATAAAATAATCGGTTACGTCAATCACCTTTGTATCCGGCACTTCCGATTCTTTAAACGGATTTACAGCCTTGCTGTTCCAGCCCTCGGTATAAATATCAGGTTCAGGTTCAAGATCGTCGATAAGGTCAATGAAAGTGTTTTTTTCCACCAAACGGATCTGGTCTTTGCTTTTTGCCTGATTTGCGAGAAGTTGCTTATGAGCGTCGGAGTGAGGGGATTTACTTGTTATTGTCTGTGCGGTGATTCCTCCGATTGCAAATGTCGACAGAATGCACAACGCCGCTATTTTTTTCAGAATAATCATTGTCTATATTATTTCCGGAGAGATGGTTTAGTCTCTATGATATTTGGTGATGTTATTGGTTAAAATCGTCTTTAGCATAAAGGAAATCAAGGTTCTGAGGAACATAGTCAAACACCTCTTCGGGTTTGAAGAATCTTGCGATTTCAATTTTTGCACTCTCTGGAGAATCGGAAGCATGTACGATATTGGCTTGTCCGCTCATGCAGAAATCTCCACGGAGTGTGCCCGGAGCCGCTTTCCTTCCGTTGGTTGCGCCGGTCATTCCACGGAACACTTCAACCACATCAACTCCTTTGATCACGAGACAAACCACCGGGGATGCCATCATGGAAGCGCATAGCTCCGGAAAGAAAGGACGGTCAACAAGATGTGCGTAATGTTCACGCAAGATTTTTTCATCAAGTTGCATCATTTTCATTCCGGTGATGATGATTCCTCGGTTCTGTATTCTGCTGATCACTTCTCCGATCAAGCATCGTTCGACACATGAGGGTTTGAGTATGACTAAGGTCTGTTCCATTATTTTCCTTAATACTTTTTAATATATGACTATCGAGTCACTTCAAAGTTACAACTTTAAGACTCGGATTCCTAATTATTTTTAGTTATTTTTTCATAAAATCTATCCCAAATTTCAAAATGATACATATAATCTGTTAGTTGACATATTGTTATGAAAAAACATGTTTTACAACATATTTTTAATATCGTTGCACAGGGGGCATTTTGATGTGCAATTATTGATGAGATAAAATGTGAAATTTTGTTAATATAAAATTAATGTAGGCATTATCAAAAAATTAGATACTTTCATCTTTGCATCAAATTGAACGAGGTCGTGATGAGATGGCTAAAAAATATAACAGTTGGTTCTTCTTTATAAGAAAATTGCCCAAACTATTTTATCAAATCAATTGCTGCTATAAAAATTGAACCAAGCCTACTGATTATTTGTATTTTTTGAAAGGAGTTTCTCTATTGAAACTCCGATAATAGTTATTCCACAAAAACTATGTTGTATGATTTCACTTGACGTCGAAAAAACAATTGAGGCGATTCCCAAGGTTAATCTTTCGGAACCCGCACAAGAGAGCACATATGCAATTGCAAGGCTCCTAATGAAGATGGTAGATGCCATATTGTCGTTTATAGGGCTTGGACATAATTCTACAATAGAACTTATAGTATATGCAGCACTTGTATTTTTGATTTCTTTCGGAATCGGTATTCTGGTGCAATGGATTGTAGTGGCAGTAGCCAAATATATAGGTAAGCACCTTCATACCGATATATATGGGTATATGCAGGATGAACATCTATTTTCAAAATCTGCCAGAATCATACCTGCTATTGTGTTCCTGATTTTTATTCAGTTCACGCTCACCGGCAAAGCGTCGCTTGCATCGTGGCTCACAAGACTTACATGGATATATGTTGTGTTTATTGTCACCAATACTCTTTGCCTCGTGGCAAATGTGATGTGGCGCCATATAAATATGAGGGCAAATAAAAAGAAGCTTCCTCTTACAGGAATACTGCAGCTCGTAAAGGGGGTGTTGTGGATAATATGTATAATAATCACAGTAGGTATTCTTGTTAATAAATCGCCAGGTTCACTTCTTGCGGGTCTCGGTGTGTTTGCATCTGTCTTGATGTTGGTTTTCAAAGACAGCATACTCGGGGTGGTTGCAGGTGTGCAGCTATCGGAAAACGATTCTCTCCACGAAGGAGACTGGATTGCAGCAGGCGATGCCAACGGCACAGTGATGGAGGTGTCGCTGACTGCAGTCAAAATACTTAACTGGGATAAAACCGTCACAACAATCCCTCCATACAGCTTGATTTCTACAGGATTTAAAAATTTTAGAAACATGTCGGAAAGCAATACCAGGAGAATTCAACGTTCTTATATGATCGATGCAGACAGTGTTGTCGAATGTGACGATGTTATGCTTGCGGAGTTTGCAAAGTTGCCTTACATGAAAGATTGGATAGCTAAAAAGATAGAACAACGAAATGCCGGCAAGCAACAAGATGCCAACAATCCTGATGGTCTTGTCGATGGGTCTATAGACACGAATCTTGGTGTGTTCAGAGCATATCTTAAACTATATCTTGATTCAAATTCGAATTTCTCAAAAGCGGGAGGTATAGATTTCTGTTTTGTAAGCACCCAACCTCAGACATCTGCGGGCATTCCATTGCAGATTTATTGCTTCACATCCACATCGGCATGGCTCACCTATGAGGCGATAATGAGTGCACTGTTCGAGCATGTTGCAGTAATGCTTCATAAGTTTAATCTCTACACCTTCGAGAATCCGTCAGGTCGTGACACTATTATCGACGGATATATGAGTCCCGGCAAGAATCCGGATGTGTTGTTCGGTATCCCTTATCCGTTCTACAATGCTTCCGGCACACCGGAAAATCCGGCATATCCAGTTCAGCAGTCGGCGTTTACAGAACCGTCAGCAATGTCGGTCAATAGTGCGGGGATGGCTTCGACGCGGGCATCAGCAGCGCCGTCTGCCGCTTCTTCGGCATCTGCCGAAATCTCTTCGGCTAAAACCGGGGGCAGCGGGTCCGGTAAATGAAAAGAGAATGAAAATAAGAAGGCATCGCCGTTATTCTTGAAAAAAAAAGAATAACGGCGATGCCTTCTTAGGATTTTGTTTGTCAGTTTACGGCTGGTGTTTCGGTTTTTTCTGTTTGCTCTGAATCGTCTACCAGTTTGAAAGAAATCGGAAGATTGTAGTAAGACGCTACCGCCTTTCCATTACTTTCTGCCGGTTTCCATTCCGGCATTTCACTTATCACCCTCAAAGCTTCTTTGTCAAGTTCCGGGTCCACTCCTTTCAGTATGGAGGGATCGCTGACTTTTCCGTCTTTTCCAATGATGAATTTCACGACGACTTTACCCTGAATGTTGTCCTTGTATGCCTTTTCAGGATATCTTATATTCATACTGAGCCAATTCATGAGTGCACCAATACCTCCCGGGTATTCGGCATTTTTATCTACAGCGGCATATACCTTCTCCTTTTCTTTGTCAGACAAGTCATTCGTCGTGGTTGAGATTTTACTTTCGTTTGACGTGTTGTCAACATTTGTAGCTTTGGGAGTTTCATCTTGCAGCTTTGATCTGTTTTGCTCAGATGAAACTTCCTCCCCGGATTCTGATTGAGTTTCTTGGATGATTGGGGCATTGGATGGTTCCACAGATGAGCCTTTTTCAGAAAAACTTGCAATTTCTTCTGTTTCATTAACGATGTTAGTGGAAAAATCACTAACTTTGTCATTGCCTTCCATGGTGAAAGATACTTCCGCGGTTCTGTCGAGCGCTGCTGCGACTGCCGGGATTTCGATCACTGCACAACCGATTCCCATTGCGGGGATCAGAAGGAGAGCGCCGAGACGGCGCGACTTCGATGATTTTGATTTGTACATCATAGTTACACGTTTTTTAAGTTTACTGTGATTCAGGCTGTTGGCAAGAACTTGGAACCTCGTGCCCACAGCCTTTTTTATTAATAACGTTTGATATTGACGAAGATTGGTGCCGGATGCCATTACAGCCTCATCTGCCTGATATTCGTGAACTGTTTTAAATTCTTCCCCCATCAGCCATGCTGCTGGATTGAACCATTGAAAAATATCCACAATCTGTACTAAAAGGAGGTCTACCCAATGATACAATCTGAGATGACGTCTTTCATGAATTGAGATTATTTCTCCTGCCGTCTCATAATCATTGCGGCTCATTACATAATAATTCAGCCAACTGAAAGGAGCAACATCGTTTCTTTCTGAAATAACAAGAATATAATCTCCAATTCTTGTTTTTTCTCCTTTGCGAATTATTGATGTGAGTTGGAGACAACCTGATATAGAGAAAATCAAAGCAATTACGGCACCGGCAACGTAAAGGCATGTGAGGATTATGGGCACAACTGCAGTGGTTGTATCGATAGGTGAGCTTTGTAATATCAATCCGCCACTTAATTCTCCGAATTCGACATTCGCATTATTAGGATGTGACATGGAATTGAATAAGTTAGTCCATCCTCCGGCAAATGCGGGAAGTGTCAAAGCCAGCGTGTAAATTATATAGATGATGGCTCTGTTGTATGCATGCTGGCGTTCGCCTGCCAATATCCATTTGTAGGCAAGATAACCCATACAAAGCAACATGGAAGAGGTTATGGCATAAGAAAAAATTGTGCCCATAGAGAGATGCTTTTATAAATTAATATGTAGGAGGAATTGACTACTTTGAGTTTTCCTTATTTTCAATCAGGTCAATAATCTCACGAAGCTCTTGGGCTGAGATTTTTTCCTCTTCCGCGAGTGCTGAAACGGCTCTTTTGTATGAATTACCGAAATAATCGCGGATGACTTGTGCAAGAGTCCGGTCACCAAATTCGGCACGTTCGGCAATTGCATAAAACCGGTGGCATCCTGCAATAACTTCATGTCCGACATATCCCTTTTTCTCAAGAATGCGAATTGTGGTCGCCACGGTATTGAAATGTGGTTTTGGTTCCGGGTAAATGTCTACCATTTCTCTGATAAACATGGATCCGTTTTCCCACAGCATGTTCATAAGGACAGCCTCTTTCTCTGTGATTACCTGTCTTTTTCTTCCAGCTTTCATGTGCTTGTTTATATTTATGGTTATTCCCAAAATGATGTAGAGATAATCAAACCTCAATGCAAAGCTACAACTAAATTTTTAATAATGCAACTTATAATTTAGTTTATTGGTGTTAATAAATGTTAAAGCAGCCGTCGCATACCATTAAATTTAATGGTATGCGACGGCTATATTGTTAGATGTTAATGAAATATGGGGAATCTGATTATTTTACGGGAGTGATGGAATATCCAAGTTTCTTCAATCCTTCTATAATGCCCTTATCACCGGCAAGGTGAAGAGCTCCGACAGCAATAAATGAAGGAGCTTCTTTCATTATGGAAGGAAGTTTATCAAGCCATTCGGAATTTCTTTTATCAAGAAGGGCAACCATAAATTCGGGATGATCGTTGTCTGCTTCCGACAGTTCAAGCATTTTTGACAGGTCTTCTGCTTCATAAGCCGCTGTCAGGTCTTTTGAAGACTGAATGGCTTTTGAAGGGTCTTTAAGCATTTCCACGAGAGCTTCCGCTTGAAAAGATATGGGTGTCGAGTCGTATAGCACAGTTGCCTGATATTCCACGGTTTCAAGGGGAGTGATTGTTTTACCCTCGTTTTTACCTTGCAGTTGGAAATAAGTGTCGAGTTGCTCTTGCGGGTTAAATCCGGGCATTGCCTGCGCCGCCATTCCGACGGCCACCATAGTGCTTACGACCATAGGCTTCATCCCGTCAAGCATGGAGAGCTCCATTCCCGGCATTGGTGCCCATTTCTTGAATTCTTCATTGATCACAGTGAAGTCTTCCGGTGAGATCACTTTAGAGAGGGTGCTGTCGGAGGGTGCCATCATGTGCGGTTGCATAGCCATAGCCAAAGCCATCTGGTCTTGTGTCATGTCAATTTCTCCGACGATCTGACGCGCTTCTTTAAAACAGATGTCAGCTCCTGTCTTTTCAATTACGGAAAGCGGGGCAAGATGATGGGTTCCGAAAATGTAAGATGGGGCGGTCAGGCCATTCCCTTCAACCTTATATAATATTTGGGCGCTGGCGGGAACTGAAGCCAAAAGAAGGAGAGAAGCAAAGATTAATTTTAGTTTCATCATTTGTTAAATTGGTTATTGTGTTTCAGATGTTGTTCTGTATAATTAGTCGCAAATATAATTAAAAAGTTTCATCCGTACCAAAACATTTAATTAAAAGAGTAACGATGAAAAAATAAAATTCCAAGGTTGGATTTTGGCTTTTTTTTATTACTTTTGTTGAAATTTGCAGAAATCCCGTCTATGGACAATAAGACATTAATAGATAGCCTTTCGAGAAGGCTCGATATTTCGCGTGACACAGTAATCTCTCTAATAGAGGGACTTTCGCAGACAATTGGCGAAAGTGGCTCGCAACTTGATAGTGTGTCGATCCCTTCATTCGGGACTTTCGAGCCACGTAAGCGGCTTGAAAGAGTGGCTTTGCATCCGGCTTCGGGGAAGCGTTTGCTCGTGCCTCCCAAAATTGTAATGACTTTCAAACCGTCGGCATTACTAAAACAGAAGATCAGAAATGAACGATAAGATTACCATGACCAGATTGGCGGCGATGCTCGCTATTTCATCCGGTAAACAAAAGAAGCTCTGTGAAGATTTTCTCAAGGAGTTGTTTGCTATTGTTGAGGAAGAATTGACTAAAGGCGAGAATGTCAGGATCAAAGGTTTCGGCACTTTTAAGATCGTGGAGGTCGAGCCGCGTAAGAGTGTGAATGTAGCCAACGGGGAGGAGACTGTTATTCCGGGACATAACAAAGTTCTTTTTGTTGCCGCGAAGGAATTGGCATCGCGTGTAAATCTCCCTTTCGAAGCTTTTGAGGCAGTTGAGATAGCTGATGAACTTACAACAGATTCACTTGAAGGAGAGGTGGTGCCTGGGGATGAATCTGATCAGGAGCCTAAATTTGATTCTGAATCTGATCCGGTTGCTGATTCCGAATTGAAGGAGGGTTCTGAAGAAGAATACATCGAAGATAAGGCGTCGGTTGAAGCTTACTCAGGATCGGTTGAATCAGATTCTCAATCGGTTGAATCAGATTCTCAATCGGTTGAGGCTATTTCGGATGCTGATAAATTGGAATCTGTGTCTGAAAAATTTGAACAGATACCGATGGAGTCAGAATCCAAGTCCGTTGAAAATGATTTAGATTCGAAACCACAGGATGATTATAATCAAGAATATTCTGATGAATCTTTTGAGGAGCTGAAAACACATAAATTTAGAAAGGGCTTTATTGCCGGTTTGCTTACAGCATTGATTGGATGTGGTATTGTGTTCGGCATAGGTTATCTTTGGGGATTTTCTTTTGGAATTTCGAAAGGTGAGAAGATGGAGGAAACAGTCCCGGCAGATATTGTGGCAGCTGAAGTGGTTTCTCCGGATTCTGTGGAATCTCAGGTTGTCCAGGTTAATGACTCCGTAACTAATATCGGGAAAAATGTAGACGATGGAGCTGAGGGTTATGATGTCCCTACCAAGGTTTCTGACGAACCTGTTTATGACATTGTTTCAACCACTCGTTATCTGACAACAATAGCAAAGGAGCATTATGGAAATTTCAACCTCTGGCCTATAATATATGAAGAGAACAAGGATATTTTAGGACATCCGGACAGAATACGCCCGGGAACTAAAGTAATAGTGCCACCTTTGTCGAAATATGGCATTGATCCTAAAAATGCCGATCAGGTTAAAGCTGTCAAGCAAAAGGGGATTGAAATTTATGCACGGTTTAAATAAATTTTATGGCTTAAAATGAGTGATTTATGTAATTGATCATTATGTAAAGAGAAAATTTTAACTAAAAAATTTGCGTGATAAAAAAATATTGACTAATTTTGCACTCGCAAAGCCGAAGAGGTGATGTCTGAAAAGGTGCCATGTCCGAGTGGTTAGGTACCGGTCTGCAAAACCGTTCACACCAGTTCGAATCTGGTTGGCACCTCTAAAAATCCTGTTTGACATTTCGAACAGGATTTTTTATTGTCCGATATGTGGATAAATGAGGCGCCCCGTGTCAACAGTTGACACGGGGCGCCTTCATTATGGTAAAATTGTCATTTCTTTTTGTCGCTGTAGCCGATTGCCACATTTGTCGTCTCAGAAGTGCAGCAATTTTTCTTGTCAGAATCCTTCTTGTTTTTACAACAATCCTTTTTGTCTCCTTTGCAATCATCGTGATTACCGGGACAATTTGATTTTTGAAGCGGACTATTTGAAGAATCGTCGCAATCTTCAATTTTGGTCACCTTATAGTTGAGCTTGCTGAAGGCTTCCTCTAATTTTTGTTCGTCTGTTTTCTTAGCATCGTATGTGACTGTGACTCGCTGGTTTTTCAAGTCGGTCTCAACCTTTTTCACCCCTTTCTCAAAGCGAAGATTCCCTTTGATGCGTTTTTCACAATTTTGGCATGACATCTGGGGAACAGTTGTCACTACATACTCTCTGATCTCTTTTGCGGCAGCAGTCATAGCACCGATTGCCAAAAGAAAAAGTAATAAATATTTTCTCATAATTTATTTTTTTGGTTTGGGTTATCGTCCCTTATTGTTAAACGTAATAATTTGTTTTTAATTATAGCCTTATAGTTTCCCGAAGTTAAAGCGTATACCTATATATGCCATGGCTCCGTGTACCGGACCCCATATCATGGAGGAATCGAAATTCGGTCCCCATGGGTCGGATGCCGAAATGATCGGGTTCTTTTGTTTGAAATTTGTCAGGTTCTCCCCGCCAGCGTAAATGGAGAAATGGCGGAACCATCGCGTCACCTGCAGGTTCAGCTGAGGAAATGGCTTGAAGCGCTCTCCCCAGGAATAGCTGCCGTTTGCCAAAAGATAAGGAGCCGGCATCCTTCCTCCTCCGTTGAGTTGTAGAGTGGCGTCAAATTGCCAGATGTCCATTTCAGTGGAGAAAGATGCTGTAAGAAGTGCCTTATATCTCGATGTGAGAGGTTTTTCCATCAGTTTGCCTCCGTAAGTGGTCTTCACGTCGTTAAGCCTGTAGGCTGCTGTCACGCTCAGTCCGAACGATGATTCGTATGAGGCGTCGATCTGAAAAGTGTGGGAGAAAGACTTGCCGTTGAGGTTGGCAATAGTCAGTGTATGCGGGTCAGAATCATAATCCACCACCACCTGCCTTTGGAAATCTGTGTAATAATATTCCGCATTAAGCCTTATGGTCTCCCGATTTATCGGTATTCTCAATTCTCCGTTGAAACCATAGTTCCAGGACGCTTCTTGCTGAAGGTTTTCCACCACAAGCTTACGGCTGCTTGCCATAAGGTAATTATATTCCGCCCATGGCTGCACAGTGCGGTATCCTTTCCCGGCAGATGCCCGAAAGGTTAGATTTTCAATAGGGGAGTAGCGTATGTTTACTCTTGGCGTTGCAAACCACCCGTGAAGCGAGCTCCAGTCTCCTCTTATTCCTGCCATAGCTGTCAAAGCTTCGGCTGGCTTCCATGTATACTGAGCGTAAGCTCCGGCTGTCGTTTCTTTATCATTGATTTTTTGGAAGCCGGCATTTATATCTTGAATCTTGCGCAAATGTTGTCCGAGAAAATCATATGTATACGACACTCCCGCAGACAGGTTGTGATGTTCGGAGAAATCTGTCTCGTACATTGCCTGGGCGTAGGCATTCCATTCCTTCACGTCATAAGCTTTGTATCCGTATGACGCGTCGAGGTCGTGGTATGCTCCGTTTGCCATAATGGCGAAATTTGAATTATGGTCAGGGTCAAGGATAAAAGCATGTTTCATGTATGCTTCATAGCGTTGAGTCTTTAGATCTATTTTATACAGATTTGAGATATGTGTGCCATGATGGGAGATCTGTCCGGCAGAACTCAGCTCGTTTAATGCCCCTATGCCGCCATGAAATATGTAACCCGGAGAGAAATATTTCCAACGGTTCTGGAAATTAAATTGACGGATATCTGGAGTGTCACTGAAACCGTCGTTATTGGAGTCGTGGTTCATGAATCTGTCTTCGAAATGTCCCAACACTTCAGTGCTCAACTGTCGGCTCAAATGGAAATTGGCATCCACATTCGTTTCCAGTTTCAGCTCTGAGTCTATATATGCGTTTAAAGCCACTCCTGTCGGGTCATCAGGCTTAAGGTATTCCACATCAATCTGTCCTGACATTGATTCATAACCGTTTTTTACGGAACTTGCCCCTTTTGAGACGCTTATGCTTTTCATCCATGGTCCCGGCACGTATCTGAGTGCATATGGACGGGCTGCCCCTCTGAAGTTTGGCAGGTTTTCTGTGAGCAGTTGCACGTAGCTGCCGGAAAGACCGAGAAGCTTTATCTGTTTTGCGCCGGTTGCAGGGTCTGAATAATTCACATCTACAGATGGGTTGGTGGTGAAGCTTTCACCCAGATTACAGCATGCCGCTTTAAACAATTCGTTCTGGTTGATTTTAAAAGCGTTTTCCGGACCCGATAATCTGAAGTTGCCTGATTTCTTTTTTGTGATGACAAAATCGTCAAGATCATTCCAAGAGATAGTGTCCTCAGGATTTTCAGTAGTAACGTTCTGTGCCTGGCATGTTAGATTGCAGATGAATGCTATGAGAGGTATAATAAATAATGAATAACGTTTTGAATTCATACGCTAAAATCTAAATAAATTTGGAATTGCAAAATTATGAAATTTTTACTGCAATCGTGATGCGGTTATAGTTTTTATAGGCAATTTGCATAGAAAATAATTGCTCCTTATGGCTCTTGCTGAAAAAGGATAAGAGCAAAAACAAAAAAAATTAATTTCAAAGAGGGGGATTAAGCGTTATAAATATTGGATAAAAGTTAAGAAAGGTATAATTTTGCATCCAAAATGAGAAATCTCTATTCACATCCCGCAGATAAGGGTCTTTATGGTATTTTTAATGACAGTTTCCCTCCAATACTCGACGGAGTGACCCTGGCTGTGCAAAATTATGTCTATTGGCTTGATAAAAAAGGGTTCAAGCCTTGTGTCGTGACCCCATGGAATCCTGAAAACAATGACTATCCCTTCCCTGTGATGCGCTTTTTTTCCCTTCCTATATGGTCGCGCAAGCCTTACAGATATGGTTATCCCAAGCTGGATCCTTTTATATGGAAGCGCCTGAGAGATACAAACTTTAAATTGCTGCACTCTCACTGCCCGTTTTCATCTGGCAGGCTTGCGGTCTATGTGAAGAAACGTCAGGACGTTCCCTTGATAGGCACATTCCATTCAAAATACCGTGCTGATCTTGAACATTCGTTTCAGCATGCGCCGTGGTGTGTGTCAATTATCATGAAGAGAATTCTCAACTTTTTTAACGCGTGCGACGAGGTGTGGATTCCTCAGGCCCAGGTTGAAGAGACGGTAAGGGAATATGGATATAAGGGAAAGCTGACAGTTGTTGAGAATGGCAATGACTTTGCTTCGAATATAACAGGATCTCTACAAGATTATAAAACGGATGCTAAAAAGAGGTTAGGGGTGAACCCTGACACATTGGAACTTCTTTTTGTAGGTCAGCACATCTGGGAGAAGGGGATAAGAACAATTCTCGAAGCGGCAGCATTATTAAAAAGGAAGATCGACTTTCATCTCAATTTTATCGGAACCGGATATGCAATTGATGAGATGAAGTCAATGATCAGTAAGTTAGGAATTGAAAAATATGTCACTTTGCACGGAGTGATTAAAGATCGTGAAAAGTTGAGCGATTTTTATGCGGCAAGCGATCTGTTTCTTTTCCCCTCTTTTTATGATAACGCTCCTCTTGTCGTGAGAGAGGCTGCTGCAATGGGCACCCCTTCCGTTCTTCTTGAAGGTTCAACGGCATCTGAAGTGGTGGTTGATAAGGTCAACGGATTTTTGACTCTTCAGGATTCTGTTGTCTTTGCGAAAGAGGTTGAGATGATTGCAAAAGACAGGAAGCTTCTTCGAGAAGTCGCCAACGGAGCCCGTAATTCCCTTGTAAGAAGTTGGGAGGATGTTGTCGGGGAAGTGGTAGACCGTTACAATGTGATTGTCAGAAACTACAAAAAATAAAATATGTATTAACTCAAAATAATTGATAGTATGGCAACAACTCCGGCTTCTGCTCCATCTCCTGCTGCTCCAGACAAAAAAACATTTTCTTTATGGAAAGTGCTTTTGCCCGTAGCTATAGGTCTGAGTGTGGTGGTCTATCTGTTTTGGGAAGATGCTAAGAAAGAAAACCTTGTGGAGGTATGGAATAGGATAGATTTTACACCACGCACTTGGTTCTGCATAGCTCTGGCATTTCTTTTTATGTTAGGCAGGGATTTTGGCTTGAGCTGGAGATTTAGAGCCTTGACAGACCATGAACTTAAATGGTCACAAGCTTTCAAGGTGGATTTCCTTTGCGAGTTCACTTCTTGTATCACCCCTTCCGCTGTAGGCGGAAGCTCCTTAGGCATGGTGTTTCTTAATTCTCAAGGAATAGAATTCGGACGAGCCACCACCTTGATGATGACCACATTGTTTCTTGACGAACTGCTTTTTGTAATAGGGTGTCCGTTGGTTGTATTCCTGACACCCTCTCATGAAATATTTGCATCAGGGGGCGCTTCTTTTTCCCATGGTATAAAATTGACATTCTGGCTTGTCTATGCGTGCTTGTTTGTCTGGACATTGATATTGTTTGCCGGCATAATATGGAAGCCTCAGTGGATAAGAAAAGTTATCGGGAAGATATTCAGTTGGAAATGGTTGCGCAAATGGGAGTCGTCTGCCGTGTCATTGGGTGACAATATGGTGGCGACTTCAAAGGAGCTTCGCACAAAACCATTCCGTTTCTGGCTCGAAGTATTCGGGGGCACAGCACTTTCTTGGACTTCACGCTATCTGGTTGTGAACGCTCTTTTTCTTGGCTTCCTTAGTCAGGACGATCCATGGCAGTGGGTTATATTTGCGCGCCAGTTTGTCATTTGGGTTGTTTTGATGATCAGCCCGACGCCTGGTGGCTCCGGATTGAGTGAATGGCTTTTTTCGGAATATTATGGTGATCTCGTGCCGACAGCAGGGCTTGCTTTGATACTTGCAATTTTTTGGCGAGTGATCTCATATTACGTATATCTGATAATAGGAGCATTAATAGTTCCGGGGTGGTTGAAAAGCACAATATCCAGAATACAAGGGAATAAACAGCATAAAGATGCCTAATTATAATAGATTTAAACATCTTGATGCAGATGTTAAATCAAAAGATTCTGAAAGTTGATTGTATTTTTGCATTTCTCATTGGAAATGATTAATTTTGTAGTCAAAATATATCACCACAAATCAGGTAAAAATATCTAATGAAAAAGAGTGCACTTCAAAGAGTTAGAGCTGAATATCAGCCTAAGCTCCCCAAAGCCCTCCAGGGCCCGGTGAAACTTAACATCGGCGAGGCTACACAGTCGGTTGCCGATCAGGAAGAAATCAAGAAACTCTTCCCCCACACTTACGGACTTCCTATCGTTCAGTTTGAAGAAAGCGACAAGGCAGAGCGTGTTGAAGAACCATTCAACGTGGGTATCATCCTTTCAGGAGGTCAGGCTCCCGGCGGACATAATGTCGTGAGCGGTATTTTCGACGGAATCAAGCGTCTCAACAAAGAGTGCCGTCTTTATGGTTTCCTCATGGGTCCTTCAGGATTTATCAACCATCAGTATATGGAACTCACTGCCGGATATATCAAGGACTTCCGCAATACAGGCGGTTTTGATATTATCGGTTCTGGCAGAACAAAACTCGAGACTCCCGAACAATTTGAAGCAGGTCTTAAGATATTGAAAGAGCTCAACATCAAGGCTCTTGTTATTATCGGTGGTGACGACTCAAACACTAATGCAGCCGTTCTCGCAGAATATTACAAGAACATCAATGCAGGAGTGCAGGTGATCGGTGTTCCCAAGACTATCGACGGTGACCTTAAGAACAAGTGGATCGAGACTTCTTTCGGTTTCGACACTGCTTGTAAGGTATATAGCGAAGTTATCGGCAACATCCAGCGTGACTGTAACTCAGCAAAGAAATACTACCACTTCATCAAGCTCATGGGTCGTTCAGCTTCTCATATCGCACTTGAATGTGCGCTCGAGACTCAGCCAAACGTGTGCCTTATCTCTGAGGAAGTTCTCGCAAAACGTATGACGCTTGACAACATCGTAAACTATCTTTGCTATGTCATCGCGGAGCGTGCTAAACTCGGGTGGAACTTCGGTACAGTTCTTGTTCCGGAGGGTCTTATAGAGTTTATTCCTTCAATGAAGGATCTTATTTCCGAGCTTAATGACGTTCTCGCTGCCAACGCAGATGCACTTGAAGGTTTGACAGAAGATGAGAAGCTCAATAAGATTCACTCAATGCTTTCTCCAGTCAACGCTGATCTTTACAAGTCTCTTCCCAAGACTATCGCGCTTCAGCTCAGCCTAGACCGCGACAGCCATGGTAATGTTCAGGTATCTCTTATTGAGACAGAAAGCCTCCTCAGCCAGATGGTTGCAAAGCGTCTTGAAGAGATGGCGGAGGCAGGTCAGTATTCAGGCAAGTTTAACGCTCAGCACCACTTCTTCGGATATGAAGGACGTTGCGCCGACCCGACAAACTTTGATGCGGACTATACTTATGCACTTGGTTTCAACGCTGCAATGCTTATCAACGCAGGTCTTACCGGCTATATGAGCTCTGTACGCAATCTTACAGACAAGACTGAGAACTGGATTGCAGGAGGTATACCTATCACAATGATGATGAATATGGAGCGTCGTCATGGTCACATGAAGCCGGTTATACAGAAGGCTCTTGTCAACCTCAACGGACGTCCTTACCTCAAATATGCTTCAATGCGTGAAACTCTCGCGCTCAATACTCTCTATCAGTACCCCGGTCCTATCCAATATTTCGGACCTTCCGAGATATGCGACCGTCCTTCGATGACATTGCTTCTTGAGCATGACAAAGAGATCTGATAAGTGATCAATATAAAATATGAAAGGCGTCAGGTTGTATTCCCGACGCCTTTTATTTTTGTTATACTCATATCAACACTATTCTAATTATAGATTATGAAAAAGCAAATCTTGTATTTTGCAGCGGCTTTAGCTTTTGTTGCATCATCTTGCGGTGGGAAAGAAAGTAAATCATTAGATTCTGTTATGGTGCAAGAATCTGCTCAGGCAGTAGAAACAACAACATCGGGCGCAAAGCTCGCAGCCAACGGACTTCCCGTTGTTGTGGATTTTTCAGCAGAGTGGTGCCCTCCTTGCCGACAACTTAAACCGATATTCTCTCAGTTGAAAGATGAATATGCAGGGAAAGTGGATTTCATAACAATCAATGTAGACAGTCTGCCGGATCTAAGTAACGAGTATCAAATATCTTCTATTCCTGCATTGATCTATCTATCTGCCGACGGCAAGGAAGTATACCGCAGCATCGGCTTTCAGGAAGCTTCTCAAATCAAAGCTGATATCTCAAAACATCTTGATAAGTAACAAACTTTATCAAATCAAAAGTATTATTTAATTAAAAAATAGGCACGTTTCACGAAGAAACGTGCCTATTTGAATTATTGGAATTATTATTAAGGCTTTCCATTTGACCACCAGTCACAACTGCTGAAAGTGAATTCGCCTTTACCAGTTACGATATACACAATAGTATATTCTTTTGCACCTTCTGATGTGTATGCTGTAAATTTATAAGTATAGGTTACGTCCATACCTTCAACCGGCTCAGCATCTGCATGCAACATTGCAAGAGCGCCCGGGAATGTTTCTGTTGCAAAACGCTTCTTTACAAGCTCTGAGATTTCATCATCAGACAAACCGTCATATCCTGTATAGCCTTCCGGAGCATTGCTCTTGGCAGTATTTGCTCTGACATCTACATTACCATAATATGCAGACACCCCTGAATAGAATTCTGCGTTATCGCGGTAGTCGATAAACGGAGGACCAGGTTTGCTTCCGTTAGCGGGTGAGGCATCCGGATATAACTTCTTAGTTACATTTGCAAACACCCAGTCTTTACATGCCATAAAGTATGTATAGGTCGGCTCCGTGTTGCGTGAGTAGGGAAGAGTCATCTCTACAGAGGGGTTGAACTGCCAAACGTTGTCTTTCTTAGTAAATTGATCAACTGTCGCTCCATTATTCATTACCCAGTTCCCTTCTGTTTTGGTTAGCTGGTTTGCCTGGTATGATGTTGTGCTTCCATTGTAATATTTATAAGCTACAATTTCTGCGGCATCATCTGCGGCATAAGGTAATGTTTGTGAAAGATAGGTTGGAAGAAGCTGTGACGGAAGCGTTCCTGAAAGGTTGCCTCTTGACTGACCCATTGCAATATAATCGTCAGGCTGAAGCACTAACATTGAACCGGGCACATCCCATTCAGATCCATTAAAAACATAGATGGCATTTTTACCGATTGTCGGAACCGGGGTAGCTGCAGCTCTTGTGGAGAACGCGCGGGTTTCACCACCATCTGCAAGCTTTACATTATTAACCTCCCAAGTTCCGGCTTTAGATGCTGTGCTCTTATAGCAAAAACCGATTTGGATTGACTTCCCATTGTATGCAGACAGGTCGATGTCTCCGGAAGCGACGAAAGACCAACTAAGTTTTTCCGGAAATCCAGGGACTGTGAGTTTTTCCCAAGCCCCACCTGAGATTCTAACATTTATAGATGCTTCGCTTTTTGCAGTCTCGATATCTGCAAAGTATTGCACTGCCTGATCGAAAGTGAGGACTGCATTAGCATTGTCAGAAAGCTTAACTTCCGGAGAAATAAGCCAGCTTTCTGAAGCATAGTTTGTCTTATTGGCAAAAGCGCTCGCTTTCATGCAAGAATACCCGGCATCATGGTTCCAAACATAAGAAAGTTCAGAAGGGATGGAGACATTGTCTATAGTAAATGATCCTACGCCTTCAGCAAAAGACTCCTCAATATAGACAGTTGGACCGGATTCAGTATTGCCGAACACAGGATTTACAGATGCTTCTTGGTATGAAATGACAGCATATTCCCCTGACACAGCATCAGGAAATTGAGCTTTCAATATCCCGGCAAGGTTTGCAGAAGCAGGGGTTAAAGGAGCGAATCCCTGTATGAAATCTTCTTCGCTTCCCCAAGCATCCTTATAGTCTGCCTCTGAAACAGTATAAGTTTTGACGCCGTTGTTGATAGCTACGACTTCTGCAGGTTGATTAGTTGCAAGGTCATATCCAATTTTAAGAGATGAGCCATTGTTGAGTGTAAAATATGGAAATGAGGAATTGGAGACAAATGCCGGAATATACTTGCGTGCCTGTGCTGCAGTAGAAAAATATCCATTTGTACCAATCGCTGCAAGTTCTTCAGATTCTCCAGCTTCTGAAGCCAATGATTTATTGGTAGAGTTGGATGCTATTGCTTTATAGTCGTCTGCAGTGAGGGTATAGTTTATGGTCTCAGTCTTGGAATAAATTGGAGGCACCTCAAAACCATCAAGATGATCATTCCAAGCGTTCTCGCCGCATCCGCTCAAGAGAACGATTCCGGTGAGAAGTGAAACCGATTTTATATTGATTTTTTTCATAAATGAAATCCTTTGAAAATGTTAGAAATTGATTTTTAATTTCAAAGAGAATGTGCGGCCAAATGAATAAATTGCATAAGTTGCATTTTGCCAAGTGCCATTCACATTATATGGAGTCTGAGCATCCTTTACGTAATAGTAGTTGAAAAGATTATAAACATTACCGTAAATTGTTGCATCAAGACCTGCCATCTTGAACTTGTAGCTTGCCGATAGATCGAATTCATTACCCCAAGGAATTTCCCAAGGATCGGAAAGTGTAAGGGTTTTATTGACTTCGAGGCTTGAGGCATCAAGATAATAATCAGAGTAGTTACGTGCGCTCATCGTCCAGTCTGCTCCGATACGGAACCCTTTGAATGGTTTAAAGGTGACTCCGAGAGCGGCAGTTGTCTGAGCGGAACCGCATACTTTATGATTCTTCTGATTTATAACGCCCCATGCGTGGTCGTCAGCAAGAACACCTGAAGCAAGTTCACCGTTCACGATGTTTTTAAGAGGCTGACCCTGTTCGTTGTAATAATATCCTTTGGGATTATTGGTCCAAATCCAGTCTCCCCATGAGAACATGCCTTGAATTTCAAGCCATTTTGCTGGGAGATAAGTGAAGTCTACTTCGAATCCAATGTGTTGGGCAGACACATTTTCAAGGCTAAGAGAATAATAGCTTCCAGCGTCGGGTCCGCTTGTGATTTCACCACGTTTAACTGTTTCACGGTCGCTACGGTCCATCCATTTAGTGAAATAACCATTGGCTGTGAGCGAGAATTTCGGAGAATGGAAACCATATCCAAGCTCTACAGAACCGATTTTCTCGTTTCTGGCATTTGGATTAACAGCATTGCTTTGGTCAGCTTTGAGGAATACACCATAAGAGAAGAAAGGAGCTTTTGAAATATAACCACCATTGAGAAAAATGTTGTTGTGGCGGTCAATATTCCAGTTTACGCCTCCTTTAACAGTTCCTCCAAGGAAAGAATGCCATGATGTTGTGCCGTGGGCTGCATCATAGTAGAACATATCTTTCTTCTTATAGCTTGTAAGATTTATTGAGCCAGCAAGGAATGTGGTGATTGCACCATCTAATAACTTATATTCACCTTGGCCGTAAACGCCTTCCTGATGAGTGAAACCGTCATAATTTCTATACACGACATCTCCAACTCCCAATTTCTCATATTTCCAATTGGGATCTAACGCCGCACTGTTGTTTTCTGGTTTTACGTTTGCACGGTCAGAATCGTCAATGAAGTATTCACCGGAATATAAATCGATAAGTTTGTTCTTATGATGTCCGATATAATACCTTATGTCGACACCTCCTGTAAGCGTGAGTTTGTTTGGAAGTATCTCGTTCTTATATGTTGATACCAGACCATACCATTCATGGCTGTTGACGCTTTCCGACATAGCCATTAAAGAACCGGTGGTGGATGCAGCGTTCATATCTTGAATTGCACCATAGTCGAATGTGCCGTCAGGACGACGCAGGTCTGTAGTGATGGCTCCGTTATAAGCGCCTCTCCATTTATTTCGATCATTGCTTGTGCGACCTTGACCTGAATATCCGCCACCACTTGCTAACGACATATAAAGTGCAGTAGACAATGAAGAATATTCATTTATCTGCCAGATATGGTTTAGAGAAATGATGGGTTTGTGATATTGATTACGATAAGCAGTGCGTTGACGACCCTCATTGTCGAAACCATAGGTAGGGTTGTATTTATACATGCTTTCTCCATTCATATATTCTTTGGCACCTTGCCAGTTTTCAATAGAAAGAGTGCCATAAACGGCATTTCTTTGGTTGTGCCATTGGGGTGCACCAAATGCAGTTAGAGCCAGCTGATGATTATCTGCAATCTTTTTAGACACGTTTACAAAATAATTCCAGGCTTCAAATTCTGTGCCCTGAATATAACCGTCTCCCCATTTGCGGCTGCCAAGCACACTAATTGCCCAACCGTTGTCCATGAGTCCCGAAGAAACGCTAAATCCAACATCGTTGAGGTTGTCATTGCCCATTCCATACCATACAGATCCTCCTTTTTTCGCGTCGAGACCACGAGTTGTGATGTTGATTGTGCCTCCGATTGAAGGAGATGAGATGATGGCTGCGCCAAGACCGCGTTGAGTCTGCATGCTGGTGGTTACCCCGCCAAGACCTGCAAAGTTTGACCAATAGATGCCACCCCATTCCATGTCATTCATAGGGATACCGTTAACAAGCACTGCAACGTTTGGAGCTTTGAATCCGCGCATGTTGATTTTTGCATCGCCGTAGCCGCCGCCATCAGGAGTGGCCCACACTCCCGGTGTGCTTTTTAGAACCTCGGGGAATTCTTTATTACCGAGCTTGGCTTCAATTTGTCCTGCTGTTAACTCCGACATTGCAATAGGGGTTTCGCGTGTGCGAGCCTTTGACTGAGTGACAACGACGTCTTGAAGCATTTTGGAGTCAGGCTCCATCTTGATGACGCCCATATCCGGTTGTGCCTTAAGCACGAGAGTCTTATACCCAATATATGAAATTTGGATATCTTTAGATGATGCCGGCACTTTAAGTGTGAATTTACCGTCGATGTCAGTGGGAACTGCAACCGATGTGCCTTTCGCTTGAACTGTAGCACCAATGACCGGTTCGCCCAGTTCATCGATGACTGAACCGCTACACGTCGTTGTGTTTCCTTGTGCGAATGCCCAGGAAACCACACTTAGAAGTGCCACGGCAAAGAGCAATAGTCTCTTCATACGTTGGTTGTTTAAGTTAATAAGGGTTTATGGAAATTACTATGTTTATCGCGTGCATGTTGGAGAGAGTTTGTTTCATAATTTGTCGTGTTAAGCCTTCTTTGAGATAATTTATTAAAATCCTTTATGAAGGAAATATCTTTTGCAAAGTTAAAATATTTTAATAAGCCAACAAAATATTCCGAAAGATTTAACAAATTATTCATAACGCCTCAATAGTTTTTTTATACGATATAGTAAGTTTGGAATGTATTGCATTTGGATTATAATATTAAAAGGTGTAAATTTGCATATGTTTAAGTTTTGTCACTCCTGTTTCTTGATTGACTTTACGTATTATTTTTTTCAGGTTGATCAATGCAAGGGTGGATAAATCTCATGAAATATTATTGAACTAACCTAATATTATGTCTACCAAACAGAATCTTATTTCCGCACCGCGGGAATTATTGCGAGACAAGGCATGGGCACGATGGACCGCGCTTGTGCTGTTGTCATCGGCGATGTTTTTCGCCTACATTTTTGTTGATGTCTTATCTCCGTTGCAGGAATACCTGCAAAGTACAAAAGGTTGGGAACCCTCTGCCTACGGAAGATTTGCCGGGTCAGAAATGTTTCTTAACGTTTTTGTATTCTTCTTGATTTTTGCAGGTATTATTCTCGACAAGATGGGTGTGCGCTTCACAGCAATCCTTTCAGGAGCAGTGATGGTGTGCGGTGGTTTTATCAACTATTATGCATTGACGGATTCATTTCTTTCAAGCCCACTGTATGGATTTATCGATGGATTTGTAAATCTTCCCGACACATGGTGGAATATCACCCCCTTCTATGACGGAATGCCGGCATCTGCCAAGCTTTCTGCGATTGGATTCATGACATTCGGTTGCGGTTGTGAGATGGCAGGTATAACTGTTTCAAGAGGTATTGTAAAATGGTTTGAAGGTAAGGAAATGGCTCTCGCCATGGGTAGTGAAATGGCTCTTGCTCGCCTTGGAGTGGCTGTTGTTTTCCTCGCATCCCCGGCAATTGCCTCATTCCGTGACAACATCAGTGTTTCGCGTCCGATAGCTTTGTCTGTATTGCTACTTCTCATTGGGCTTATCGGGTTTATCGTTTATGCGTTTATGGATAAGAAACTTGAGAACCAGATGGGTTCTAATGGAGAAGTCAAAGACGATCCGTTTAAGATATCTGATCTCAAATACATATTCTCGTCTAAAGTGTTCTGGGTTGTTGCCCTTCTCTGTGTGCTCTATTATTCCGCCATCTTCCCATTTCAAAAATATGCGACCAACATGCTTCAATGCAACCTCGGCATTACAGCTGAGGCTGCCGGCAGAGTATTCTTTGTGTTCCCTATAGGTGCAGGCATAATAACCCCTTTCCTTGGTAACTTCCTTGACAAGAAAGGAAAGGGCGCAACAATGCTTATATGGGGTGCAATCCTAATGATTTTATGCCATCTCACATTTGCTTTTGTCCTTCCTGCGACACGATCTGCGATCGTGGCATACAGTGCTATTGTTTTGCTTGGCATCAGTTTCTCTCTGGTCCCCGCCTCTCTTTGGCCTTCCGTTCCAAAATTGGTCGACAATCGTCTTTTGGGTTCGGCTTATGCTGTGATCTTCTGGATACAGAATATCGGTCTGTATGCTTTCCCTATGATTATCGGTGCTGTTCTCGCGGCAACAAACCCGGGAGTGGAAAATGCCATGGATTATAATTACACCGTTCCGATGCTTGTGTTCGCATCTCTTGGAGTGTTGGCATTGATTCTTGGAATTGTCCTAAAGGCTATAGATGCTAAAAAACATTATGGTCTTGAACTTCCCAACAGTCCTTCAAAATCTGCAGAAGAGGCTGAACTTGAGGCACAAGTCGTGGCTGCTGAAGATTAAAAATGTAGTCTTGATAATAAAACGCATCTTTCTGTTTGGAAAGATGCGTTTTATTATATAATTTTGTAGCGCAAACGTAGGTGAAAGCCTTGCGTGGGAGATTACATTACCTTGGCAATTCGGCTCATAAACAGGGCTGAAAGTAATGGGACGGCTCTTCTCCTTAGGTATGTTAGACAATTCTATGTCCCGTCTGTAGAATCATTTGTTGTGTGTGTTCATGTGTTAGAACGCATACCGCATATTTAATGATTCAAAATATGGGACCTCAAATTCAATAATAAATTAACGGCTACGAAGATTCATGAGAGTCTTTGTAGCCGTTTTGTATCTTCATAGCCTGCTCAACTATATGTTATTTAGTCTAATATTTTCTGGAAATATTAGAGATGAAAATCTGCAGATCAGAGGTTGATCTGCCATCCCTGAATTATTATTTACAAAAAATATGACTTGTCGGAAGCATTCCGGAAACGAGGTGTCTGTCCTCTCCGGAATGCTTTTTATAATTATGTAGAAGTTCATACGTTTTAAATGTATATGTGGCTAAAATTATACATACTCTTAATAATGTCTGTCGTTGGCATTTCTGATGTTTTGTCAGAAACTGTCTCCCGCAAGGAAGCTGAACGCATCGCCAAGACATTTTTCAATGCTGTCTGCGGGGATGTGATTTCTGTGCCGGATCTCGTATATAATGGCAGGAATTTGACAACAGGGAGGTTGTTCCCTCCATTTTACGTGTTCAATGCTGCGGATAATGGATTTGTAGTGGTTTCTGCAGAAAATAAGGCGTTCCCGATATTGGCATACGACAGAAACAAAAAATTTGACATAAATGGATTGGACACGGGTTCAATTTCTTTATTGAAAAAGTATGCCAGGGAAATAGAGATTGTCCGATACGATTCCCGAGTTCCGGCTGATGCCATATTTGCTTGGTCTAATATAGAAAACGATATAGAAAATCTATTGAGAAATGATTTTCATGGAAGATATTTCAGAAATAATGCTATTGAATTTCCTGATTTGTCTGATCCCGGCGAAAAGCCTCTTCAAGAGGAGAAAGATTGGGGTGATGAACCTGCGTTCTCATTCCTCAATCAAATTATAGAAGGAGCCAATGCATCTGATTTGACGGCGAGTAGAAAAATTGATAATGGATTTATTCAGGAATCCAATTCTATAAAATGTCTGGGCGGCGGTCACTATGAAGTGGTGATGTTTGAGGATATTGCAATGTATAGCATTTACAATCTACAAGGTTCCAAGGTCGATGCGTTTAAAACAGACGGGACTAATGTGATTTATATAAAACTTGATGGCATGCCGAACGGATTCTATTTTTTGCTTGTGACTGCAGAAAGCGGGAGGTCTTATGGCTTTAAATTGTTAAAATAATGAGTTCCTGAAATTGATGCGATATACGGTATAATTTTAGTTTCGCAAATTCGTTTTATGATTAATGGTCGTAAGTTGTAGATTTGATTGATACGGCTGTCAATTTAAGTTGGTATTAGCCTTTAGCTTTCTCTTCAAATCTTTCCACTTATATTCGTTATTGTTGATAATATAAACTTATAAATTTAACGTAAGATGCTGAATTCCAAACCTGCCGCATGGGGTGGCATGATATTGACGATATTTGTGATAGTGGTCCTGTCGGTATTCAGAACGGTATGGTGGACTTTTATCCCTCTATTTTTTATGTTTATGGAGGCATTCTGTGAGTTGGTTGCTGTCTATATAATGAGGTTGAGTCAGCCGGCTGCAAAAACTTTACAGCTATGTGCATTTGTGTTTGGAATCCTTACCGTCTTGGCAATCATAGCGGTCTTTATTGCTTTCCAATTGATAAACCCTTGACCAATTGGGTGTGCCTTAGTCGCTCCAACTACATTATGATAAAAAAATCCGGACGCAATGTGCATCCGGATTTTTTTGTTGCTTTTAAATTGATCAGCAGGGAAGAGCTGCATTGGTTTTGTGGACAGCCTCAGCGCTTTTCTTGAAGAGCGCTTTCTCCTCTTCATTGAGTTCGATTTCAAGAATTTTCTTGATGCCGCCTTTGCCAAGGACGCAAGGTACGCCGATGCAGAGATCTTTCTCTCCGTATTCGCCGTCGAGAAGGGCAGAACATGGGATGACAGCATCTTGATCGTGGATAACAGCCTCAACAACTTCAGCAGTTGCAGCGCCAGGAGCATACCATGCGGATGTTCCGAGAAGCTTGGTAAGAGTGGCGCCACCTACCATAGTGTCGGCTGCTACTTTATCGAGCTCTTCAGCAGAAAGGAACTCGCTGACTGGAATGCCGCGAAGAGTAGCAAAACGCTTCATAGGTATCATGGTAGTGTCACCGTGACCACCGATAACAAAGCCTTCTACCTCATTGGGGTTGGCGTTGAGGGCTTTGCTGAGATAATATTTGAAACGGCTGCTGTCGAGAGCTCCACCCATACCGATGATGCGGTTTTTGGGAAGACCGGATACCTTGTGGATAAGATATGTCATTGTGTCCATTGGGTTGGAAACGCAGACGATAACTGCGTTGGGGCTGTGAGCGAGAACGCTTTCAGTCACTTGCTTGACGATTCCTGCGTTAACACCGATGAGCTCTTCACGAGTCATACCCGGCTTACGTGGAATTCCTGATGTGATCACAACAACATCGCTGTCTTTAGTAGCTTCATAGTTGTTGGTAACACCGCTGATACGTGTGTTCATGTCGAGCAGATTTGCTGTCTGCATCATGTCCATGGCTTTTCCTTCAGAAACGCCTTCTTTGATATCGATCATTACCACTTCGTCAGCAATTTCGCGAAGAGCGATAACATTTGCTGCAGTTGCGCCTACATTGCCGGCGCCCACAACTGTTACTTTTGACATAACTTCTTAAAATTTAAGGTTATATATATTATGGTTGTTTGTCTTGACAAGAGGGCGAAGGTTAGTTGGAATATATTTGCCAATATTGAAAAGCCCTCATAAATCTTCCATTGCAAAATTAAGGAAATAATTCCATAATTGCAACAATACTTTCCTTTAAATTATTCTACAAAGCCGTGATCGTTTTTTTTATGATGAAATTTTAAGGAACGTGCTCTTAGGCTGGGTATCATATCTCACCTTTACCTTGTCGTATAATTTCAGGGGAAGATCCCGTGCAGTCTATGATGGTTGACGGTTGTGTGTCTCCATCGTTTCCTTCAAGCATGAAATCGACTTTATCCTCATAAGCCTCTGCAATTAACCCCGGATCCCGGGCGTAATCATCGTTTTCAAATTCTATAGATGTTGATAATATCGGATGACCAAGCCTTTCAACTATGTCGCGACATAGCTTGTTGTCAGGAATCCTGACACCTACAACCTTTCTTCCTTTAAAAGCTTTGGGTAAGGAGGATGCCGATTTGAATAGAAATGTAAATGGACCGGGGGTATAGTCTTTTAGAAGCCGGAAAGCATAGTTGTCATAACGGGCATATTCTGACGCCATTGAAATATCACTACATATAATCGACAGGTTGGTCTTTTCCGGATTGATCCCCTTTAGCCTGCAAATATGTTCGATTGCTTTTGGGTTTAAAGCGTCGCATGCGATAGCGTAAAGTGTGTCGGTAGGGGTGATCATGCTTTTCCCAGACTCAAGATTTGCGCATATCTCGTCAAGTTGACGGGATGATGCATTATCGTTCCATATCTTTATTGTTTTCATGGTGAGTTTTTATTTATGAGGTTTGTCATGTGAAGAGCAATACCCGGTTGACTCAGATTTGGTCTTCAATGCCTTTTTTCCGCAAGATTCAGACAATGAACAACCGCAGCATGATTTAGGCCCGTTTTTTTTAATTTTAATAAGTTTCCATATAATCCATACGGTTGTAGCCAATAGAATGGCTCCAACCAATATGTATTGAATCAAAAGATTTGTAGTGATGTGAGTTGTTTCCATATTAATCATACTATATCAACAATCACTCCTCTTGATTTTCATTTTGTTTTTTACTTTTCTTTCGTGTGGCACCGCTTTTTTTGTTTGTCTTTGAGGTTTTCTTTTCAACGTCCTGAGGGGAAGTTGATTGTTCCGCCACTATCCTTCGGTTGGAGGAATCCTGCATTACCGACAAGGTTATTTCAGAGATCATCTGCTTGATCTGGGCTATAAACTCTTGTGCGCTATATTCCTCTTTTTCAATTTGTCTTAACTTTCCTTCCCAGATGCCTGTGAGTTTTGCGCTTTTGAGAAGCTCTTCTTTAATCAATGAAATAAGCTCGATAGCTGCGGGGGTTGCCCTTAAAGACTTTCTTTCTTTTATGATGTATCCTCTTTTGTATAGGATTTCAATTATGGCGGCACGTGTAGAGGGGCGCCCTATGCCGTTTGCTTTAAGTGCGTCTCGAAGGTCTTCATCCTCTACTGAGGCTCCGGCAGTCTCCATTGCCTTAAGGAGAGTGCCTTCTGTATAATATTTGGGCGGCTGGGTGGTTTTTTTCATAAGTTTCGGACAATGGGAGCCGCTTTCCCCTTTTGTAAAAGCAGGGAGAATTGTCGATGAGTCGTCATCTTCCTTATCGTTTTCTTCGTTTTTCTTTTCACCTGCATATACAATTTTCCAGCCCGGATCGAGGATAAGTTTCCCAGTGGCTTTGAAATTTATGTTGTCTACCTTTGCATTGACAACGGTCTGTTCAAAAGAACAATCGGGGAAAAATACAGAAATAAATCTCAGCGCGATCAGGTTGAAAACATCCCTCTCAGTCTTGCTGAGGTTGTCGGGAAGTGGTTGTCCTGTAGGGATTATTGCATGGTGGTCGGTCACTTTGGAGTTGTCGAAAACCTTTTTGCTTTTTTTAAGTTTCTTCCCTCTCAGGGGCACCATGAGAGTTTGGTAATCTTTAAGGGAATTGAGGATACCTCCACATTTGCCATACATATCATCCGTGAGATATGTCGTGTCAACTCGGGGGTATGTCGTTACTTTTTTCTCATAAAGACTTTGTATGGTTTTTAAAGTGTCTTCAGCACCGAGATTCAACTTTTTGTTGCATTCCACTTGCAAGGAAGTAAGATCAAACAATCTCGGGGGAGCTTCTTTCCCGGCTTTTTTCGTCACATCTGTGACCGTAAGAGGGAGATCCTTTATTCTGTCAACAATTTCAGCCCCTTTTTCTTCTTTGTCAAATGTCTTTCCGGTTGCGGAGAAAAGTGTGTCGCGATAGATCGTCTTAAGTTCCCAGTAGTCTTTGGGAATAAAATTTTCAATCTCAAGTTGTCTTGCCACCACAAGTGCGAGAGTCGGTGTCTGAACCCTGCCGATCGACAAAACCTGTCCCCGGATTCCATATTTTAAAGAGTATAGTCGTGTTGCATTCAACCCCAACACCCAGTCGCCTATCGCCCTACACAGACCTGCGAGATACAAAGGCTCAAGATCTTTTTCCGGTCGAAGATTTTCAAACCCCTCTTTTATTGCCTCATCAGTCAAAGAACTTATCCAAAGTCTTTCCACAGGTTTCTTGCAACCGGCTTTCTGCATCACCCATCTTTGTATAAGTTCGCCTTCCTGTCCGGCATCACCGCAGTTTACAATTTTGTCACATTGTTCAATCAAGTTTTTAATTGTTTCAAATTGACGTTTATACGACTCGCTTGGAATAAGCTTTATGCCAAACCTGGGAGGAATCATCGGCAATGAGGAGAGCGACCATCGCTTCCATTCGTTGCAATAGTCGGCAGGCTCTTTCAGACAACAGAGATGTCCGAAAGTCCACGTCACGCAATAACCGTTTCCCTCAAAATATCCGTCGCGTCTTGTTGTGGCTCCTAATATTTTGGCTATGTCGCTCCCCACGCTTGGTTTCTCGGTGATGCAAAGTATCATTCTTTGTTTGATAGGTTTAAGTTTTGTCCCGGACTTTACTTTTCAAAAGTCTTTGCCTCGTTCCAGATTTCATCCATCTGGGAGAGTGTCATGTCTCGGAGAGAGAGTCCTTTGTCTTTTGTCTGTTGTTCCAGGTAATTAAATCTTGAAATGAATTTGCGGTTGGTCCGTTCAAGAGCATTTTCGGGGTTCACTCCGTAAAGGCGTGCCGCATTGACGACTGCAAAAAGCAAGTCGCCGAATTCTCCTTCCAGATCATCGGCATTCCCTGATGTCATTTCTTGCTCCACCTCTCCGATTTCTTCTTTTAATTTGTCCCAAACCTGATGGCGGTCTTCCCAATCAAATCCCACATTGGCAGCTTTTTCTTGAATCCTGTTGGCTTTTATCAATGCCGGCAAAGCACCGGGCACGCCGGCAAGAACAGTCTTGTTGCCTCCTTTTTCCTTTAGTTTGATTTCCTCCCAATTTTGTGATACTTTCTCCGCGGAATCCGCTTGCACGTTTCCATAGATGTGGGGATGCCGGAATATCAGTTTGTCAGCCAGAGAATTGCAGACGTCGGCAATGTCAAATTGGTCTTTTTCTGCTGCTATTTTAGAATAAAACAACACATGAAGAAGCACGTCGCCGAGTTCTTTCTTGATATTGTTTGTATCTTCTGAAATCAAGGCGTCGGCAAGTTCGTAAACCTCTTCCACTGTGTTTGGACGAAGGGATTCGTTAGTCTGTTTTGCGTCCCAGGGACAGCGTTGCCTTAAAGTGTCGAGCACTTCGATTATTCTACTGAATGCTGAAAGTTTTTCTTCTGTTGAATGCATAAGAATTATATGAGGGAAAGCCTTGCAGCCACCGATATATTGAAATTTTGGCTCCATGACTTTTTAAATTAACTAAAATTGAATGCAAAGTTAGATAGAAATTCCGATATTATTTGTATCTTTGTGGCTTGAAATTGGAATATTACAGACAAATCTTTTTGCTGAAATAATGGATATGTCTGGAATCTTTCTGTTGAAATATGGATAAACTTGTAGATTCTGAAAGCATAAAGGAGTTTCGTCGCCTCATTGAGGAGTCGGCTAAGATTGTGCTTACATGTCATGTCCGTCCTGACGGGGATGCTGTGGGAAGCACTTTGGGGATGGCTCATCTTCTTCATTCAATAGGAAAGGAAGCTACAGTCGTTTTGCCTGACAAGGCTCCGGCCTGTTTGTCTTTTTTGCCCGGATTTAAGGAAATGGGAGTCTATACATGTCATCCGGATTTTTGCCAGAAAACAGTGGCAGACGCCGATTTGATAATCTGTTGTGATTTCAATACTCCTTCACGACAGGATTCCCTTGCCCCCGTGATTCAAAATGCGCGTTGCCGCAAAGTCCTTGTCGATCATCATCAAGAGCCGGATCGTTTCGCAGATCTGATGATTTCATATCCTGATATGTCTTCCACGTGCGAACTGATGTTCAGATTGATAGCAGGGATGGGCTTTTATGCTGTCATGGGACTTGATAGCGCAACGTGCATATTGACCGGTATCATTACCGATACAAGAAACTTTACAGTCAACTGCAAACATCCTGATCTGTATGAGATATTGATCAGGCTCCTTGAAAAGGGTGTGGATAAGGAGGCGATAGTTAAAGAATCGCTCAACACCCGTTCATATTGGAGCCTTAAGCTTGAGGCGTATGCGCTTTCTGAAAAGTTGGAGATTTTTCCGGCTCACAAGGCTGCCGTCATCACGCTTGGAAAGGATGATCTTGACAGATTTAATTATGAAAAGGGAGACTCGGAAGGATTGGTAAATCGCCCTCTTGAGATAAAGGGTTTGGTTTATAGTATATTCCTTCGTGAAGATCCGGATTGCATAAAGGTGTCGGCACGTAGTTGCGATGGATTTCCTGTATCGGAAATCTGTAAGGATCTCTATGGTGGCGGTGGTCATATTCAAGCAGCGGGAGGTGAGTTCCACGGCACTCTTGAAGAATGCCGGGCATTACTTGTGGATGCAATGCCTAAGTATGACAAATATTTAAAGAAATTAAAATAGATTAAAACAGAATGGCGGCTTCATAAATCATCAGGGGTTGCCACAACATGAACAATATGACTCTTAATAAGAATTTGGTAAACTCAATGGCAATCCTTTTCCTGATTTTGTCAGGGTTCGGTGCCGTTTCTTGTAGCAAGACACAAAGTTATTCAGAACTTCTACGTGAGGAGGAAAAGGCGGTAAACTGGTTTCTTGCGTCTAAAAAGGTTTGTTTGGAGATCCCGGCAGATTCGATTTCATTTGAAACAGGAGAGGATGCTCCTTTCTATAAGCTTGATGAGAATGGATATGTCTATATGCAGGTTATAGACAAAGGGGAAATTAATCCGGACACAAATCGTCCTGCAAATCCTGTTAAAAGCGGAGACCTCGTATATTTTCGTTATCTTCAAAAAAGTATTCTGGATCTTTATAATGGGGCGGAGCCAGACTGGTTAGGAAATGCAAATAATCTGACCGATCCGGCAAGTTTTGTCTACAAAAACACTTATCTGAGTTCTTCGATCAGATACGGCACAGGAATTCAAATGCCTCTCAAATTTCTGGGATATGGAAGCGAGGTTAACCTTGTGCTGAAGAGTTACAACGGATTTACGGAAAATCAGACATATTGTGTTCCATTCATCATCAATATCAGATATTTCAAACCTGAATATTAATTTGAATGTCTTTGTGCAAATTCTTTCCGTAAATTTAATAAAGGTATTATAGCAAAACGTTTTCTGACATGGCACTTATTAAATCTATATCAGGTATCAGAGGAACAATCGGCGGAGGTTCCGGTGAAGGACTTGGAGGGGTGGATATTGTTAAGTTCACTTCTGCATATGCGGAGTTTGTCCGCCGCACCAATCCCGATGCTAAAAAAATCGTTGTAGGGCGCGACGCCAGAATTTCCGGCAAAATGGTGAGCCATCTTGTCGTAGGCTCTCTCATGGCTATGGGTTTTGATGTGATTAATATAGGTCTTGCAACCACACCTACAACAGAACTTGCAGTGACAGGTCTTGGTGCAGATGGAGGGATCATTATTACCGCAAGTCATAATCCAATTCAATGGAATGCCTTAAAACTACTGAATAATAAAGGAGAATTCCTTTCTGATATAGAAGGCAAAGAGGTGATTGCCATTGCAGAAAAGGAGGACTTTGCATTTGCTGAAGTTTTAAGCCTCGGAAAAGAATTTATTGACGAGACCTGGGCTATGCGTCATATAGAATTGGTGAAGAATCTTCCTCTTGTAGATTGTAACGCCATAGCTGACGCCGGATTTACTGTTGCCGTAGATGCCGTTAATTCTGTAGGTGGTGAGGTTATCCCCCAGCTTCTTCGTGAACTTGGAGTCAAGAATATAATTGAACTCAATTGTGAAGCTACCGGAAAGTTTGCTCATACTCCGGAACCTATCCCGGAAAATCTCACACAGATTTCTGATCTCATGAAATCAGGCAAGGCTGATGTAGGCTTTGTGGTAGACCCTGATGTGGATCGCCTTGCGATCGTCATGGAAAATGGGGAAATGTTTGTAGAGGAATATACACTTGTTGCCGTAGCCGACTATGTTTTGTCTAAGACTCCCGGCAATACGGTTTCAAATCTCAGTAGTTCCAGGGCTCTCCGTGATGTCACTGAAAAGAGAGGTTGCAGCTATTCTGCAGCCGCAGTCGGAGAAGTGAACGTGGTCTCAAAGATGTAAGAGACAAACGCAGTCATCGGGGGAGAAGGAAACGGGGGTGTCATTTATCCCGAATTGCATTACGGACGTGATGCTCTTGTAGGCGTTGCTCTTTTCTTGACGCTTCTTGCCAAAGAAGGTAAAAAAGTCACTGAACTCAAGGCGGGTTACCCCAAATATGCTATTGCAAAAAATAAGATAGAGTTGACTCCGGAGATAGATGTGGATGCTATTCTTGAGGCTGTGAAACAAAAATTCGCAAACGAGAACATCACAGATATCGATGGCGTGAAAATTGATTTTCCCGACAGTTGGGTTCACCTTCGCAAGTCTAACACTGAGCCGATCATACGAATCTACAGTGAAGCGGAGACAATGGAAAAGGCGAATCAACTTGCAGAGGATATTAAAAAAGTGATCTCAAGCCTTTGATTTTGTTATTCCTTGACCTTATTCATCTTATAAGGTCAAGGAATAATAAATAATACTGAATTATATTCGTTCATTCTAACCTTTCAAATCTTGAAAAAATGTTGAAAAAATTTTTCATGAATGCGCTTTCCTCTTTTGTCGGAGCCTGGATTGCGTTGGTTTTGTTTGGCGTTGTTGCTGTGCTTGTCTGCATCGGTATTGTAGCCAAACTTGGAGTTGCCTCTTCAACCGCTGAATCGGTTTCTAAAGGAAGTGTGCTCACTATAGAATTGAGCGGAATGATTCAGGAAAGAGAAACTCCACTTGATTTAGATTATATTTCGTTGATCACAAGGGATGTGTCAAAACCTCAGACGCTGTCTGGACTTGTGACTGCCATAAGAGAAGCAAAAGAAAACAAGAACATATCCGCCATATATTTGAAATGTGGCGTCATTTCTGCTGCTCCCGCCACGCTTAATGCATTGAGAAATGCATTGGGAGAGTTCCGGAAATCCGGTAAAAAAATAATTGCCTATGGCGATACTTATACAAATGGATCATATTATGTGGCATCTGCTGCCGACAGTGTTTTCTTAAACCCGGCCGGCGCTTTAATGCTGCAAGGTTTGGGGAGCACATCTTTATATTATAAAAATCTGCTTGACAAGTTGGGGGTTGAGATGCAGGTTGTAAAAGTGGGAACTTATAAGTCTGCAGTCGAACCATACATCCTTAATGAAATGAGTGCGCCCGCGCGTGCCCAACTTGATACTTTGTATGGAAATATGTGGCAATATATCCGCACAGGCATATCAAAGGATAGAAAGAAAGTTACGGCAGCGTCAATTGACTCTCTCATCAGTAAAGATTTCATTTTCATTGCCCCGGCTGAAGACAATGTAAAGGCAGGTCTTGTAGACCGTCTGGCATACGAGAGGAATATGGACAACCTGATTGCGGATATGTTGGGTAAGGATAAAGAGAAATTAAACTTCATATCCCCTCAGACTCTCGTTGATCAGACTTCTTGGGGGCAGGAATATAATTCAAAAAAACAAATAGCCGTATTATATGCCACCGGAGAAATTGTTGATGGCGGAGGTTCAGGCACGATAAATTATCAGAAACTTGTTCCAATTATTATCAAACTTGCGGAAAATGACAAGGTGAAGGGTATGGTGCTGAGGGTCAATTCTCCCGGGGGTGCTGTGTTCGGCAGCAAGCAGATTGCCGATGCTCTGGATTATTTCCAGTCAAAAGGTAAGAAGCTTGCGGTCTCAATGGGAGATTATGCAGCTTCCGGAGGATATTGGATCTCTTGTTGTTCGGATAAAATTTTTGCAGATCCTTTGACTATCACAGGTTCAATCGGTATTTTCGGACTTATTCCTAATGTGGCTGGTCTTGCGGAGAAAATTGGGGTGACTCCTCAATCTGTATCCACAAATCCGGAGGCGGATTTTCCGGCATTATATAAGCCGATGAATGAAGTTCAACAGGCTGCGATGCAGAAATATGTAGAACGTGGATACGATGAGTTTATTAAAAGGGTATCAATTGGCAGACACATGGATGAAGCCAAGGTCAGGAAGATAGGTGAAGGTAGAGTCTGGGATGCTCAAAAGGCAAAACAGATTGGGCTTGTAGATGCACTGGGCAGCCTTCAGGATGCTATAGATTGGGTAGCTTCAGAAGAAAAATTGGGCGACAATTGGTCTGTATCTGTTTATCCTTCTTTGGAATCATCTGTTTGGGAACTTATACCTGAACTGAGCAATGTTAAAATGCAGAATGCCTTAAAGGATGCGCTCAAAGGAGACTACGATGACCTGGCTGTTAAATTTATTATCAATGTTTTGCGCCAGAAGCCGTTACAGGCACGCATGCCTCTGATAGAAGTTAAGATGGACCGTTCATCCATTTTCTAAGATTTCTGTTATTTTTTTTATTCTCCCATAACCTGAAATGAATTATTGATGCGGTGAAAACAACTAAAGACAAAATAATGGTGGGATTGCTCACCCCCCTGTCATGGCTTTATGGCTTTGTCACATGGATCCGGAATTGGATGTTCGACTCTAAGATATTAAAGGAAGAAGAGTTTGATATTCCGATTGTCGGCGTGGGCAATATCACTGTTGGGGGTACTGGTAAAACCCCACATGTTGAATTCATAGTGACTCATCTCGCATCCGACTTTAAAATTGCGGTTTTAAGCCGTGGCTACAAGAGAAAGACAAAAGGTTTTGTGCTTGCCAATTCTAAGAGTACACCTGACCTTATAGGAGACGAACCATTTCAGATATATCAGAAATTTGGAATGAAAATCAATGTGGCTGTTTGTGAGAACCGCAGGGAAGGAATTAAGGAACTGGTTAGGCTTTGCCCTGATCTTCAGTTGATTTTACTTGATGATTCATTCCAACATCGGTGGGTAAAACCTAAAGTTTCTATATTGCTGACTGATTACAGCCGACCGTTCTATAAAGACAAACTGCTTCCGCTCGGACGACTCCGTGAAAGTTCCGTTCAGGTCAATAGGGCAGACATTGTCATAGTGACCAAATGCCCGGAAGATCTCATGCCCATCCAGTTCAGGATAGTTACAAAAGAATTGGATCTCATGTCATATCAAAAGCTTTTCTTTTCACGATACGAATATGGGCAATTGAAGCCAGTTTTTGCCGACGAGGCTCCATACCAGGCATCTTTGGGCTCATTTAGCTCAAAAGACAGTGTGTTTTTGTTGACAGGGATTGCGCATCCACGTTATTTCGTGCGTCATTTCCGCAATTATCCTTTCAAAGTGAAGGTTAATCATTTCCCGGATCATCATGACTTCTCACGTGATGACATAAAGTCGATAGCAGAGAAGTTTAGAAATATGCCTGGTGAAAGAAAAATAATCGTCACGACAGAAAAAGACGCTGTAAGGCTCATGCATAATCCTTACTTTCCACAGGATCTCAAGCCATTTACTTTCTATCAGCCTGTAGCTGTGAAAATGATAAATGGTTTAGACGATAAAGTCTTTATAGATGAACTGAAGGCATCTTTGGGAATTTATTCAACCCATAATTCTCAAGATCAGTTCTGAGACAGCCCGGAAACATTCTTAGCTTCCACAACGTTTATAAATTAGCCCTAAATTTAGATATAATGGAAAAAAATATGTTGGATATGATCCGCGAGACAGCGGGTTTCATTCTCAAGGAGATTGGCGAGGCTCCCCGTATTGCCGTGATTCTCGGCACCGGTCTTGGAGATCTTGTAAACCATATTGAAATCAAGAAAGAACTCAATTATAAGGATATACCCAATTTCCCCGTTTCGACCGTGGAAGGCCACAGTGGAAAATTAATTTTCGGCAATCTTGGAGGGAAATATATAATGGCAATGCAAGGGCGTTTCCATTATTATGAAGGTTATGACATGAAACAAGTGACCTTCCCGGTGCGTGTGATGAGACAACTTGGTGTGGAGACTTTGTTTGTCAGCAACGCCGCCGGTGGTATGAATAAAGAATTTATGGTTGGTGATGTGATGGTAATCACAGATCATATCAACCTTTTCCCTGAAAACCCGTTGCGGGGCAAGAATTATGATGAACTCGGTCCACGTTTTCCCGCTATGACTGAAGCCTACAGCTCAGGACTTATAAGTATGGCAGACGATATTGCAAGGGAAGAAGGCATCCGCCTGATGCATGGTGTGTATGTTGGAACTCCCGGACCAACATTCGAGACCCCGGCAGAGTATGAATATTTCCGTGTAATAGGAGGAGATGCCGTCGGCATGTCTACTGTTCCGGAAGTTATTGTCGCCAATCATGCAGGAATGACAGTGTTTGGAGTTTCTGTGATCACTGACCTCGGGGGTAAGGACATTAAAGAAGTCCCTACGCATGAGGAGGTACAGAAAGCGGCAGTCAAGGCGCAGCCGGTCATGACATCAATTATTAAAAAGATGCTTTGCCGTCTATAATTCACATCAAGCATTTGACAATTTCTATACGCCGGATCCGACCTCGCTCGATCCGGCGATATAGGTAATATTGGGAATATATGGAAAATAATCAGACTGAAATATCAAATTTGGGCGAATTCGGACTTATCGGACGCTTAACTAAGGATTTCCCTTTAAATAATCCTGAAACAAAAGTGGGTGTAGGCGATGACGCTGCAGTTCTTGCTTTTGGAGATAAGGATGTGCTCGTCACCACTGATCTTTTGCTTGAAGGAATTCATTTCGATTTGCGTTATGTGCCCTTAAAACACCTTGGATATAAGGCGGCGATAGTAAATTTTAGTGACATATATGCCATGAATGGTACACCCAAACAGATCACTGTGAGCCTTGGTGTGTCAAGTAGATTTACTGTGGAGCACCTCGACGCTTTATATTCCGGTATACGCCTCGCCTGCGAATTATACGGAGTGGATCTGGTAGGGGGCGATACAAGTGCGTCGGTCACAGGACTTGTAATCAGTATCACGTGTCTTGGAGTTGCATCTCCGGATGATATCGTGCGTCGTTCAGGGGCAAAACCTACTGATATAATCTGCGTAAGCGGAGATCTTGGGGCTGCATTTATGGGACTGCAGCTACTCGAAAGGGAAAACCGTATTTCAGCTGGCCAAAAAGATTTTCAACCTGATTTTGCAGGAAAAGAATACATCCTTGAAAGACAATTGAAGCCTGAGGCAAGAAAAGATATTATAGAGTTGCTCAAAAAAGAGGGTATAAGACCTACATCGATGATGGATGTTAGTGATGGACTTTCGTCTGAACTCCTTCATATCTGCAAGGCGTCAGGAACCGGATGCAGGGTATATGAGGATAAAATTCCTATAGATTACCAGACTGCCCTGATGGCGGAAGAGTTTAACATGAATCTTGTGACTGCCGCCATGAATGGAGGTGAGGATTACGAACTGCTATTCACGGTTCCTATCACTGATCATGAAAAGATTGAAAAATTGAAGGGCGTCAACATGATAGGTTACGTGACAAAACCTGAGCTCGGATGTGCCATGGTCTCTCGCGATGGTGCCGAAATCGCTATCAAGGCTCAAGGTTGGAATGCCTTTTCCAATTCTGATGACAATCGGTAATTATGTCTTGATATTTCTGAGATTTAATCTTTTTATAGCCGGATTGCCGAAGTTCAACCGGGATTTAATAAGGTTTAATTCAGTTCAAGATTATTTAACAGAGATAATGGAATATTTTAAGTTAATAAATATTATTTTTGCATTTGATTTATTCCATTAATAGAATAGAAAATATAAATACAAATATACTTTATGAATGAGACAGTGAATATCAGAGAGTTAAACGATCTGATCGCATCTAAGAGCAGTTTCCTTAGCATGATTAGAAGCGGCATGGACCGTCGCATTGTTGGTCAGAAGCATCTGGTGGATTCTTTGTTGATAGCTCTCCTTTGCAACGGACATGTGCTCCTTGAAGGTGTTCCGGGGCTTGCAAAGACTCTTGCCATTAAGACTCTTGCAGGTCTTGTCGATGCAAAATACAATCGTATTCAGTTCACACCCGACCTGCTTCCTGCCGATGTCATTGGCACACTCATATATAGCATCAAGAATGAAAGCTTTGAAGTGAAGAAGGGTCCTATCTTCGCAAATTTTGTTCTCGCTGATGAAATTAACCGAGCTCCCGCTAAGGTGCAGAGTGCTCTTCTTGAGGCAATGCAAGAGCGACAGGTGACCATCGGGGAAGAAACATTCCCGCTTGACAAGCCTTTCCTCGTAATGGCGACCCAGAACCCGATCGAGCAGGAAGGCACATATCCACTGCCTGAGGCACAGACAGACCGTTTCCTTCTGAAAGTGGTTATCGGCTATCCGAATAAGGAGGAAGAAAAGGCGATTATCCGTCAGAATATTCATGGCGTTCTTGACCCGATACATCCGGTAGTGAAACCTTCCGACATTCTTGAGGTGCAGAAAATTGTAGAGAAGATATACATTGATGAAAAGATTGAGAACTACATAGTGGATATTGTTTTTGCCACTCGCGAACCCGGCAAGTTCGGTCTTTCAGATCTCGACAGTATTATTTCATATGGTGCATCTCCGCGTGCATCAATCAGCCTTGCGCTTGCATCGCGAGCCTATGCATTCCTTCAGGGTAGGGGATATGTCATTCCTGAAGACGTACGCGCAGTGTGCCACGATGTTATGCGTCATCGAATTGGTCTCTCTTACGAAGCTGAGGCAAACAACATCGGGGCTGACGAAGTTATCACGGCTATTCTCGACAAAGTCGTGGTGCCTTGATTTGGCGTCATAGTAAAAAGGTCGGCGAGTAGTCATATCTTGGCTGCCGCCAGACTTCATAATGAGCATTAATTGAATATGGACGCAAAAGAACTGCTTCAAAAAGTCAGAAAAATTGAAATAAAAACTCGTGGACTTAGTCAGAATATCTTCGCGGGAGAATATCACACGGCTTTCAAGGGAAGGGGTGTGATATTTTCCGAAGTCAGGGAGTATCAGCCCGGTGATGATATCCGAGACATCGACTGGAATGTGACGGCACGTCAAAACAAGCCGTTCGTGAAAGTTTACGAAGAAGAGCGTGAGCTCACTATGATGCTGCTCATTGATGTAAGCGGAAGTAGTGATTTTGGTGCTGTGGGTGATGAAAAAAAGGAGGTCATTGCTGAGATAGCGGCTACATTGGCGTTTTCTTCAATACAGAATAATGATAAGGTGGGTGTGATTTTCTTTAGTGACAGGATAGAAAAATTTATTCCTCCTAAAAAGGGTAAGAAACACATCCTTCTGATCATCCGTGAAATTATCGATATGCAACCCCAAAGCAGAGGGACTAATATCGATGTCGCGCTTAAATTCATGACAAACGCACTCAAAAAGCGATGCACAGCCTTCTTGTTGAGTGATTTTATTGATCATCACGATTATTTTTCAAGTATGTCGATTGCAAACCGCAAACATGATCTTGCGGCGATTCAAATTTACGATAAAAGAGATGCAAAACTTCCGGATGTCGGCTTGATAAGAGTCAGAGATATGGAGACCGGAGCCGACAGATGGCTCGACACATCTTCGGCAAAAGTAAGGAAGGCATTCGACAAGGCCTGGTATGAACGTCAGCAGAAACTTTCTTCTACAGTTGGAAAATGTGGTGTAGATCTTGCTTCGATAACCACAGATGAAGACTACGTCAAGGCTCTGCTTGCACTGTTCCGTAATCGTTCCGGGGCAAGAAGGTGAGTGTTAATCCCAATTTAATTAAAGTGGTAAATGAATCAAATAAAAAGATATATATCTGTAGTGTTTCTGACCCTTTTGTGTGTTGTTGCAGCTTCCGCAAAAGTTTCTGTCACCGCTCGTCTTGACTCGGTCAATCTCCTTATGGGGAAATTGACCACGCTCTCGCTTGAAGTCGTTCAGGATAAAGGTAAGCCGGGAGGTTTCCCGATGTTCAGGGACGTTGATCCCTCAAAAGGATATGTAGGTGTTTGTGGCGACAGCATAGAGCTAAGAACATCGTATAAGGCAGATACCATTGAATTGGGATCCAACAGAATCCAGATTAATTATCAGGTGCCTCTTCAGGCATTTGATTCAGGAACTTTCAGATTGCCTCAGTTCGTTTATGTCTCTGAAAGTGACTCGGCGCGTTCTAATGCGCTTACTCTTAATGTAGTTCCTGTCAATGTTACTGCAGAAGATCCTATCGCGGGTTTTGCTCAGGTTGCAGAACCTGAAAATTCCTCTCTTTTGGATGCTGTTCCTGATTGGATTTATGATTATTGGTGGGTGATTCTTATTCTTGTCCTTGCAATTATCGGCACATTATGGGCAATGAAAAGATATAAGAAAGAGGGTAGTGTGCTCAAGAAGAAACCCCAACCTTCACCATATGAGGTTGCGATTACCAAACTCAGGGAACTTAAGGCGAAAAATCTGTGGGAACAAGGAATGGAGAAAGAATATTTCACTCAGCTCACAGAGATTTTGCGTGTGTATCTCGATCGTAGATTCGGAATTAATGCTATGGAGATGACCTCTCGCGAGATAATGGATCATCTTTACAATAGTGATGTTAAAGACAAAAGGGATTACGTGCGACAAATACTCAGCGTGGCGGATTTTGTTAAGTTTGCAAAAGTGCGTCCTTTGCCTGCAGATAATATTGCCGCTTATGAGAACGCTGTCAAATTCATAGAGGAGACAAAACCTGTAGTTGTGCCGGAATCTGAAGATAATAAAGATTCTGCCGACGAAACTCAGGCGGGTAATAAATCAAAGAGTTTATCCGGAAAAAAGAAGGGAGGTGAGTCATGATGTTAAAATATCCAGCTTTTCTTTGGCTTTTTCTACTCTATGTCCCTTTGATTGCCTGGTATGTGTGGAAACACAGGAATGCCAATCCTTCATTAGGGATTTCAACCTTGTCGCCGGTTGCCAATATGCCGGTGTCGTGGAAAACGATAGCTATACACGTGGCATTTGCTCTTCAGCTTGTTGCAATTGGCGGCATGATTGTTGCTTTAGCTCGTCCACAGACTCATGATCATCTTCGCACATCAAGAATTGAAGGCACGGATATTGTGATTGCCCTTGATATCTCAGGAAGTATGACGGCTCGGGATTTTGAACCATCCAGATTTGCGGCTGCAAAAGATGTGGCATCAAAATTTGTAAACCAGCGCACCAACGACAATATGGGTCTTGTGGTTTTTGCGGGGGAAAGCTTGTCATTGATGCCTCTTACAAATGACAGGGCGGCTCTTATGAATGCTATCCGTCAGGTGGAAATGGGTGAACTGAATGATGGAACAGCAATCGGCGACGGATTGACAAGTGCCATTAACCGTATTGCGTCAGGCAAAGCAAAATCAAAAAGTATTATTCTTCTCACAGATGGAACCAATAATGCGGGAGATGTGCCTCCGTCAACCGCAGCCCAGATTGCTAAACAAAAAGGGATAAAGGTCTATACTATCGGAGTCGGAACAAATGGTTCGATCCAGATAACGGATCCTTATGGATTCTCAACCACTACCATGGAGACAAAGATAGATGAACAGTCTCTCAAAGAGATTGCATCTATCACTGGCGGTAAGTTTTTCAGGGCAACTGATGAGAAGATGCTTCGCAACGTATTTGACGAGATCGACAGTTTGGAGAAAACGGTTCTCGATGTCGACAAGTTTACTTTGACAGATGAGAACTTCATGCCTTGGTTGCTGTTGTCGTTGTGTTCGTTCTGTGCATATCTATTGCTCCGTTATACTGTTCTTCGAAGAATTCCTTGATAATTGCGGTAGATAATTAAGTGTGATACAAATATAAAAAATATCGATGTTTAGTTTCGCATATCCCAAACTTCTGATGCTCCTGCTTCTGGTGCCGGCATTCATAGCTTTGTATGCCTGGGCTCGTTATGCAAGGTCTAAAAAATTAAAAAAGTTTGGTAATATAAAAATTCTTGCACCTCTCATGCCTGAGGTTTCCCCATATAAGCCTCCAATCAAGATCACGCTTGAGATGGTTGCTCTTGCCATGATTATTATCGCATTTGCCCGTCCATGGGGTGGAGTGAAAGATGAAAAGACTGTCAAGGAGGGTATCGAAGTGGTTATTGCTGTAGACGCAAGTAATTCCATGCTCGCTTCTTCCACTTCTGAAGAAAACGGCATAGACCGTATGCGTACGGCAAAACTTATTCTTGAGAAACTGATTAATCATCTTGACAATGACCGTGTCGGTCTTATTGTATATGCCGGGGATGCATATACTCTTATTCCTGTCACAAGCGATTATGTCTCGGCTAAAATGTTCTTGAATTCAATCGACCCTTCATCAATCGATAATCAGGGCACGAACATTACAGCAGCGATCGACATGGCTGCTAAATCATTTAGCGAGGACAAAAAGATAGGAAAGGCGATAATCCTCATAACAGATGCTGAAGATCTTGAAGATCCGCAAAGTGTGATGGATGCGGCGAAAACCGCGGCGCGCAATGACATTCAGCTTGATGTGGTCGGTTTGGGATCTACTACTCCTGTGCCGATACCTCTTAAGGGGGGAGGTTATCTTATAAACCCCGAGACAGGAGAACCTGTCCGCACTGCCCTGAATGAAGATCTTGCCACTGAAATTGCCTCTGCCGGTAAGGGCATATATGTGAATGCCTCTAATAATGATGCGCTCAACGAGCTTGACAAACAGCTTGATACTGTTAAAAAGTCTGCGCTTGAATCAAGCTTTTCAGCTATTCACGATGAATTGTTTGCTATCTTTGTATGGGTTGCATTGATTATTATTGTGATAGATATTTTTGTTCTCGACCGCAAAATCAGTTGGCTCGATAAGATCACATTTTTCAAGAAGGAGGAAAAGAAATGAAAACGAGAGTTTTGATAATATTGACCCTTTTGTCTGTTGCGTTAGCATTTGGGGGCAACACTTATGCCCAGTCTGAGTCGACAAGAAAAGAACGTAATTATATAACCGAAGGTAATAAGCTATATAACGATGGACGTTATCGTGCCGCATATCTTAAATATCAACAGGCATTGAAAGAAAATCCTTCATCAGTTGTGGCTCGTTATAATCTCGGTTTGTCGCAGATCCGACTTGGTTCTAATCCTTCCGATACGACTCAGGCTGCCAAAGATATGCTTGCAAACGGAGCCAAAGCCATGGAGCAGGTGTCTCAGATGGGAAGAGAGAAGCCGATGTTGGCTTCCCGTGCCAACTATAATCTTGGCAATATCGCCTTTAACTCTGAAGATTATGCAAATGCCCTTAATTATTATAAGCAATCTTTGCGTTTGAATCCTGACGATGAGGCGGCACGACGCAATCTGCGTATCACCCAGCTGAAGCTTCAGAATCAAAATCAGGATCAGAACCAGGATCAGGATCAAAACAAAGACCAAGACCAAAACCAGGATCAGAATCAGGATCAGCAGCAAAACAAAGATCAGAATCAGGATCAAAATAAAGACAAGAATCAAGACCAGAACCAGCAGCAAAATCAGCCGGACATCAACCAGCAGACTGCCGACCAGATTTTGAAAGCTATGGAAAATAAAGAAAATCAGACACGGGCTCGTGTGACAACCGGTAATCAAGGAGATAAAAGTACTGATAGAAACAGGTCTCGCAAGAATTGGTGATGAAAAAAGGTTTTATATATATTACACTGTTATTGATATTACTCCTTTCAGTTTTTCCATGCAATGCAAAGGGGAAAGGGGAGGCGGTGCCATATCTTGAAACCAGAATTGATCGTAACCACGCTGTTGTCGGGGAGTTTCTTATTTATGAGGTTATATTGGTATCTCCCGATCCGAATGTGGCCGGTGCGGAGGTAATGTCAAATCCTGAATTTCCCGGACTTGATATCGGACGTTCTGCACCCGACAATCATCTTGAAGAAGTGAATATTGACGGAAGGTTGTATTATCGTGCTGTTATTGACCGTTTTTTTATTGGAACAAACAATAAAGGGAAATATACTATAAGAGGTGGTGATTATAGAATCGGGATAAACCGTCAGATCACTGTAGACGACCCTTATTGGGGACCGTCTGTGGCAAACAGGGTGGAAATGTTTGCTTTGTCCGCCCCTGATTTAAAAATTAAGGTCGATGCTTTACCGGTGAATAACCGTCCTCAGACCTTCTCGGGTGCTGTGGGTAAGTTTGAGGTGGAAATGTCGATGATCGACAAGCCTTTGGCAGGAGATAATATCCGTATGTTTGTTACAATTGTTGGCAAAGGGGATCTTTCCGAAGCGTTACTGCCCGATATTCCCAAATGTTTTCCTGATGGCTTGCATTTTAAATCAATGACGGATTCTCGATCGCATTTCATTAAGAATGGCAGCATCGGGTCTGAAATTGAAATAGAATGTCTTTTCTCTGCTGACAAATCAGGAAAATATGTTATTTCTCCCATAGAATTTTCATATTTTGACAGTGATAAAGGGAAATATGTAACCGCAAAATCCGAACCTCTTGAGTTTGAGGTTAAAGAATCAAAACATTATGATGAAACTCCCACGGTAATTATGGATGTTTGATCATGATTAATTTTGAATTCGAGACATCATTTTTAACCCTATGAAATCCGATTTTTGACAATGAAATTGAATATGAAACATATCATCCTCCTCTTCTTGTTGCTTATCGCCGGAGCTACATCATACGCATCTTCCATAAGGTTGACTGTCGATACAGGAAGAGGAAGACGGGCAATCGGTGTAGGCGACCTGTTTTATATTTATTATGAGGTCTCCGATCTTGATGCTGTTCCTGAAAAACCGTCATCCGTTCCCGGGGCAAAAGTCATGTATTTCGACCGTACGGGACAGAGTTCCAGATTTACAAGTGTCAATGGGAAGACGACTCAAAGTTTCAGTTACACCTACACCCTCACACTACGGGCTCAAAAAGAGGGTCAATATTCTTTCGGTCCGATAACAGTAGGTGGTGTCAAGAGTAATTCTGTTTCTTATTCAATCGGGTCTGCAGCTGATCCTTCTCCTGCTCCAGGTGCAAGTCAATCAGGACAAGACAGACATAACAGTGCGGATGGACCAAAATTTATAGGGAAAGGAGATGGAAATCTTTTCCTGAAAGCGGATGTGTCTCGCTCGAATGTATATGAACAGGAAGCTATAGTCTATACTGTAAAGCTCTACACTACATACGATGCAATCAAATTTATAGGAGCTACGGCGGCTCCCAAGTTTGAAGGGTTTGTGATAGAGGAATCAAAAGACACCTCTTCTTCATTCAGCTATGAGACGTATCAAGGTAAAACTTACGCTACAGCGATAATAGCACGTTATATCATCTTCCCTCAGATGGAAGGTGAACTCAAGGTCATCGGTAATAAGTATACGATCAGTGTCGATGAAAGGGAATATTATCATGACCCTTTCTGGGGAAGCATGTCTGTTGCAAAACCATTGGAATTGAATGTTACTCCTAATGACCTTACCGTCAATGTTAAGCCTTTGCCAAAACCTTCTCCTGCCAATTTTTCAGGCGGCGTGGGTCAGTTTAAGATCACGTCCGATCTTCCTTCTCAGAATTTTAAAAGCAACCAGGCGGCGTCAATAATTTACACTGTCACCGGTACCGGTAATTTGAAATATGTGAAGCTTCCGGATTTGAATGCCCTCTATCCTTCGCAGCTTGAGGTATATAGTCCTACTCCTGAGGTTAACGCCAATGTGGGTAAGACAAATGTTAGCGGCACGGCGAAGTTTGATTATTCTTTCATGCCTCTTGAAGCCGGGACATTCTCTATCCCGTCTGTACAGCTCGTATATTTTGATCCGGAGACAGGCAGATACGAAACTTCCGAGGCAAAAGGCTATACAATCAACGTAGGGAAAGGAACAGGGTCAGAAAGATCGCAGACAAAAGGGAAGCTTTCATTCAACGATCAGTTGTTGCCTATGTCTGACAATCTTTCTATGCGACATACGCCATACGTTGAAACGATTGGATATTGGTTGTTCTATTTGATTCCGGTTCTCATACTCCTTGCTGCTGTAGCTTATTATCGTGCATATCTTAAGGCAAATGCCGACTTCCTTGCAGTTAAAAGCAGGAAAGCGAGCAAGATGGCACGCATGCGTCTCAGGAAAGCTGCGGCTTGCATGAAGAAACAGCAGATCGATGAGTTTTATGATGAGATGCTTGCGGCGCTGTGGGGTTATCTTGGAGATAAACTGAAAATACCCACCTCCGAACTCAACAGGCAGAATGTCAGTGAAACTTTGTCTGGTCGTGGCATCCCTGAAAAAGAGATTGCTGAACTTATAGCCCTTATTGACGACTGCGAGTTTGCAAAATATGCTCCTGCGGCTACCAAGGCGGATATGCAACCCGTCTACGATAAGGGGGTGACTGTGATTAATGATTTGGAAAGTGCGTTTAAAAATAAAAATGTGGCAAATGAAAACTAAAATCTTTTTTCTTCTCGCCATACTCTCCCTCTTCTCAGTTGTCACTGCGTCAGCTGATAATGTTATTTCAGAAGCCGATTCTGCCTACAATGCTAAAGAATATTCCAAGGCTATTCAATTGTATAAAGCTCTTGAGGAGGAACACGGCACGTCTGTGTCATTGCTTTATAATCTTGGAAATGCTTATTATCAGGAAGGGGATTATGGCAATGCCATGATATGCTATAAAAGGGCCCATAGGCTCGATCCTTCAAATAAAGAGGTCAATGCAAATCTTAATTATCTTTCCGGACGTGTTGAAGATGCGAATAAGGCGGAACAAAAAGGGAAAAGATTTAAGACAGGACAAGATGAATTGTCATTTTTCCAATCCATCCATAAGTCTGTTGCGGAAGATACTTCTTCAAATGTATGGGCTGTATGGGCGGCAGCGGCATTTGTCTTGTTTGTTGTCTGTGTGGCGATATATATATTTACAAGAATAGTGCTTTTACGAAAAATTGGATTCTTCGGAGGCATGATTCTGTTTGCGGTGAGCATGCTGTTTCTTATTTTCTCCTTTATGGGGTCAAGGGTGTTCCATTCTGAAAATGAAGGGGTGCTCATGGCTTTCAAGACTATTTTGCTCACAGAACCGGGAAAAGATGCCGATCTTGAAAAAGGACAGGTGCTGACAAAGGGTACGGTTGTTCAGATTCTTTCAGAAGAGGTTGACGCAGAAGGAAATGTCACTTGGTATAAGATAAGGTTGAATTCCGACTATATAGGATGGGTATCGGCATCTGATCTTCAAAGAATCTGAGGGTAAATACATGCCTGTAGAAGTCTCGGTTTGCATAATTATTGGTTCATTTCTCTATATATGTTTTAAAACACATGAGAAATTTCCAATTTTCTTGGTGGAATGCAAAAAAATGTCTAAATTAGCAATCGCAAACCTTACATAAGGATTGTTAAATAATAAGAATCGACGGTTACTTATATAATCGTTTAAGTATAACCTCAAAAAATACCATCTGCTATGAGCAAGACAATCACCTTCAACGAGCTTCGCAGACTCAAAGACAGTTTGCCCGACGGTTCAACCCATCGTATAGCCGACGAGCTGAACCTTACAGTACAGACAGTGCGCAATTATTTCGGCGGCGTTAACTATCAGTTCGGCAAAAATGTCGGCATGCATATAGAGCCGGGTCCAGACGGAGGTCTCGTGGTTCTCGATGACACCACTATCTATGACATGGCAGTCAAGATTCTTGAAGAGCAGAACAAGGCGGAAGCCTGAGTTGTTCTTACATAGAGAACTGATTCGTTAATCTATCACGGCGCTCCGGTTTTTCTCCGGGGCGCCGCTTAAATTAAAATTACTATCTATGGCGGCAGAACGGTTTATTACCCTCGCAATCCACACTTATCCCCGCGCTGTGACTCTCAAAAAAATTCTTGAAAGTCATGGTTTGGATGTGAAATTTGAAAATTTTGTGATTTCCGGTGCCGGGATTCCTTCCGGAGTAAGAGTTAAAATTAAGGAAACCGATCTCCCCATGGCATTAAAGATTGTGGAGAGTTCAGAATCTTTCCCCTCTGTAAAATTGGAGATGAAGATGACAGGGGCATACGGAACTGTGCTCATCCCTGTTGATTTTTCTTCAGACAGCATGATGGCATGCCGTGCAGCATTCGAATTGGCAAAAAAACTCTCCTTGCATCCTGTATTGCTTCACGCATACGCCACTCCTTATTTTAATGGCAGTCTTGATTATGCGGATTCTTTTGCCCCCGGGCTTTCTCCCGTTGTCGGTGATGAGATTGAAGGTGTCAGGGAGGAAATAGATATGAGAAAAGAGAGCAACAAGATGATGAAATCTTTCACTGCTAAACTTGATGAGGCTCTCAAAGAATCAGGCATGGATGGTATCCCTTACTCAATCAACATAAGCGAAGGTATCCCGGAAGAGGTTATTATTGAATATTGCCGTATGACTCCTCCCGGGCTTGTGGTAATGTCTACGAGGGGAGTGCATAAGAAGGGGGAACAATTGATTGGAAGTGTCACTGCGGAAGTGCTCGATTCGTGTAGGGTGCCTGTATTTACAATTCCCGACAATTTTGATTTCTCATCGGTTGATTCCTTAAAGAAGATGGTCTATTTTTGTAATCTTGATCAGCATGACATTTTATCTGTCGACACACTGATGCGCACTTTTGAGTATCCTGAGGTGGATGTCACTTTGATTCCGGTGAATGAAAGGGTAGGGAATGACGTGAAGGAAAAGGTGAATATGCTTTGTGATTATTTTAACAAAAACTATCCCATGGCAAGATTTACTACTGAAGTTTTCCCTGCCAAGACTTTCAGGGAAGATTTTGAAAACTACGACAGACAGGCAGGTATACAGCTTCTCATTGTTCCTAATAAGAAAAAGAACGTCTTCAGCCGTTTGTTCAATCCCGGGATCGCACATAAACTATTGTTTGAACGCGACACCCCGATATTGGCTCTTCCGGTTTAACCAAATAAATGTAGTCGAAATAAGGAGTAACGTCCTATTCAACAATATAATATTGTAATCTTCAACTTTCAGATAAAGTTGAACAACCTGTTTTATGATATTTCCTAAAGATTTTGAATCTAAGGTCGGATTTTCTCAGCTGCGACAGCTACTGACCGATAAATGTGAGACTCGCCTCGGAAAGGAAGAGGCTGCGAATATGACTTTTTCTTCTGTCTTCGAAGAGATAAGACGGAGGCTTCTTTGTGTGTCTGAGATGTCGGCACTGTTGTCATCAGGTGTAGATATGCCTGATGAAAGGGTGTTTGATGTGGTCCCATGGCTCTCGGAAATCAGGGCGGCAGGTTCTTTTATGTCTGCTGACAGACTCCAAAAACTGTCAGCCACTTTACATACAATGTATAGTGTAGGCTCCTTTTTCTCTAAGAAGGAAGATAGCGGACAGTCTCGTTTCCCTTATCTGAGTGATGAATTTGCCGGACTGCCGGTGTTTCCTGAGATTGTTAGGGAAATTGAACGGTGCATAGGAAAGTTTGGAGAAGTGAAGGACAATGCATCTCCGGGGCTGTCAGATGTCAGAAGGGCTATGGCGGCGGCATCAGGTTCGATGCAACGTGCTATGCGACGGGTTCTCGATCGTGCTGTCCAGGAAGGGATTGTCGACAAGGATGCGACTCCCTCTCTCCGTGACGGAAGATTGGTGCTTCCTGTGTCTTCTATGATGAAAAGAAGCATCAACGGTATCGTGCATGATCAGAGTGCCACGGGTAAGACTGTATTTATTGAGCCTGCTGAAGTTGTCGAGGCAGGCAACCGTCTGCGGGAACTTGAAATGGATGAACGGCGCGAGATAGCAATAATTCTTACTGCTATAACCGACATGGTGCGTCCGTATGTCGAAGAGATTGTCGACGGTTGTAAGATCCTTGCGCGGCTTGATTTCATTAAGGCAAAGGCACGGTTTGCAGCCGATACAGGGGCAGAGATGCCGGTGCTTGAAAAGAAACCGGAAATAGAGTGGTATCATGCTGTACATCCCGGATTGATGATTAACCTGAGGGCACAGGGTAGAACAGCCGTCCCGTTGGATATCACATTGGGAGGCGATAAGCGTATCCTGATTATCTCCGGACCGAATGCCGGAGGTAAATCGGTTTGTCTTAAGACTGTGGCTGTCGTTCAATATATGATGCAATGTGGGATGTTGCCGACGCTATACTCAAATTCTCACATGGGTATTTTCTCCGGAGTGTTTATTGACATTGGCGATGAACAGTCTATTGAGAATGATTTGAGTACGTATTCCTCTCATCTTGCCAACATGAAATATTTCCTGAATCATTCAGATTCGTCTACATTGATTCTTGCTGATGAGATGGGGTCCGGAACTGAACCGCAGATTGGCGGGGCTCTTGCCCAATCGATACTCACAGATTTGGGCAAGTCGGGGTGTATGGGTGTAGTCACGACTCATTACCAGAATCTCAAGACTTTTGCAGAATCGGAACCTGGTTTTGTCAATGGCGCCATGCTTTACGACCGTCAGCACCTGCGCCCTACGTTTCAGCTGTCTATCGGTAATCCCGGTAGCTCTTTCGCCTTGGAAATCGCACGTAATACGGGTTTGCCCGCTGATGTGATTGAACGCGCCCGTGATATTGTTGGCAGTGATTATGTCAATATGGATAAATATCTTCTCGACATTCAGAGAGACAGAAGATATTGGGCAAACAAACGTCTCGGAATAAAAGAGAAGGAACATAAACTTGATAAACTTCTTGAGACATACGAATCCAATTCTTCCGACCTTAAATCTCAGCGTGCCGCAATCATACGTGCCGCAAAGGAAGAGGCAAAGGAAATTCTTGCCGGGGCGAATGCCCGGATTGAACGTTCGATTCATGAGATCCGTAAAGCCGAGGCAGAGAAGGAACGGACGCGGCAGATACGTAAAGAATTGGAGGAATACAAACAGAACCTCGAACGTGATCCGGAAAAGGAGGTTCTTCCTGAAGTGTTGAAGCCATTGCGCCATAAGAGCAAAAAGACCGGGACTGAGCAAAAGGCAACTAAAAAAACGGAACCAAAGAAGACTCTTGGAGTCGATGACTATGTAAGAATGTCTAACGGGGGAGTGGTAGGTAAGATATTAAGCATTAGCGGGAAGAAAGCTGAAGTTGCTTTCGGTGCTCTTCGCACTATTGTTGAGCTTGACAAACTTCAGCCGGCACAGAAACCTAAACCTACCGCAACTTCAACAGTTATGACACTGTCGTCATCCACATCTGATGAAAGCCGGGAACGTCAATTGAAATTTAAGAATGAGATAGATGTCAGGGGCATGCGTGCCGATGAGGCTTTGCAGGCGGTGACATATTTCCTTGACGATGCAGTGCAGTTTAATGCAAGCAGACTCAGGATACTTCATGGCACGGGTCATGGTATCCTGAAGACATTGATACGTCAGCAACTCAAGGCTAATCCGAATGTGGCTGACTTCCACGATGAGGATGTGCGCTTCGGCGGAGCCGGAATCACTGTCATCGATCTTGACTAATAAGGGGTATGACGTTTCTCCGAAACGTTTGCTCAATCACATGGATATCATAGAAAAATCCCCTAAGAGAAAAATCAAATCTGCTCTTAGGGGATTTCTCTGTTCAATTCAATTGCTTTGCAAGCCAATCAGCTGCATAAAGGGCAGATTCGGTAGAGGTCTGTGAAAAACCGTGGTCTTCACCTTGAATCAAATGCAATGTACTGTTTTTGTATCCTTGGTCGTATCTTTCGCCGTATGTATATGGAACAACTCTGTCATACGTCCCATGCATCACAAGAACGGGACCGGTGTATTTCAGTGCTGTCTCGTAGATTGGGAGTGTAAGTGCGGATTCGATATACTTGCGTCCCAACTTCATTCCTCCGAAGGGCAATTGAACATAATCCTCTTTCATATTCCAGGGATCATACATCGCTCCCATAGTGCTGCCTCTCAATGCATCGTCGCGCAACACAGCTGCCGGTGCCATAAGTACAAGACTTTTGATAACTTTGTCGCCGAGTTCGCCGGCTGTCATGCTTGCCACGACTCCACCTTGTGAATGCCCGAGAAGAGATATGTTTTCCACCCACGGCTGATTCTGTGCCCATGCTATCACATTTTTCAGATCCCGGATTTCATTGGGAACTGTCATGTCTTGAAATTCTCCTTCACTTTTGCCATGACCGTTGAAATCAAACCGTATGGAAGCGATCCCATCTTTCAGCAGGTCGTCAGCGATGTCAGTGAGCAGCTTTGCATCGCAGTTGCCACCGAATCCATGGCATAAAATCACCAACGGTGCTTTCTTCTCTTTTGATATCTCCGGTTTCTGTAACTCGGCGTGGAGCATCCCTTCGGCACCTTTCACTGAAAAAGTTTCGACACCTTGTGCATATCCTCCCGAGACAATGCACAGCATAAAAGCCAAACTTAAAATTAATTTATGCATATATCCAATAATAATAAATGATTATATAATTAGGTTTATAGATTTGAAATTAAAAACATTAAATTATTTATTCAACTTTCGCAAGCGTAAGTTGAGGGTATAACCCTTTAACCCCTTAACCTTCAAACCTTAAGTGAGCTTGCGAAACTTAAATTATTTATACAGTAAAATTAACTATTTATTTCCGCATAAACAATAAGTTAAAAATAATTTTAGAAAGTTGGCTTATCTTGAGATATTGTGTCAATCTGTTGGCTGCGGGATGTCGAATTCTGTACGGATACAGTTGAGTAGATACCTTGTTTCCGAGCTGAGATGTCCATATTTTGAAATGTGGCGTCTGATGGCATTGTCAAGCAATGCGTTTGGTGACCGGTCAGTTTGCTTAGCTAATAAATCAGGTTCATTAAGCTGATTTATAGTGGGTCTTTCAACTTCGTCATCATCCTCTGCTAACGAACGGGCAATATCAGAGATACGGCAATATATCTCATATGCGTCATCATCCATTGCATGATTACTTTCTTCTTTATTTGCAAAGAAGAAGTCGTTGGCAGCGTCGATTGCATTATTCAGGAGATTGAGATAAGATCCGGAATCTTCTTCTGTATCCATCTCCCGTAATATTGTTTCCACCCTAAAGAAATTGTATAGTGTGGAGCCTTCGTTTTCTAATGGGAAAATCATAGCCCAATCATTGAGAAGTGTGTTTGCGGTTTCACAGTCCCCTCTTTCCAATGCGTAATTTATTGCTTTCACTATGCCATCTGGTGTAGATGTGTCTTGATTATTATTATTATTCCTGTAAGTGAGATCTTTTTGTTTGTCGTTTGCTTTCTTACCGGAGATTTCCTTATATAAGGATAAAAGTTGTAAACCAATGTTATTTTTCATCTTTTTTTGACAAAGTTAATGTTGGAGACTGCCGGATGGCGACACACAACAATTATTTTTTTGTTCTGCCGCGAAATGTCATAGTATATAGTTAACTTTGCGGTGAACTAAGACGGTTATGCTGTTGTGCATCCGATAAAGGAGGACATGGCATTGAAGACAGTCGCGAGTTTGTAATTTAAGTTTCGCAAGTTTACTTAAAGTTTGAAGGTTAAGGGGTTACAGGGCTATGTTCCCACATGATTCTTAAAGAAACCTGAAATCTATCCACAATTGTAGATTAACCTTTTAACCCTATAACCTCATAACCCTCAACTTTCGCTTGCGAAAGTTGAATTTGTAACTTTCAAATGAAATAATTATGGCAACATCTGTAAGGGTAATAAGGCGTTATGTATGGCTTATCGATACGATCCGACGAGCCGGTAATATCACATTGGCGGAGATCAACCGGAAGTGGATGGATGAGCGTACTTTGCGTCTTGAAAATGAGGGTGAAATTCCTGAACGCACTTTTCATCGTCATCGTTTAGCGATTGCTGACATCTTTGGCATTGACATCCAGTGTAACCGCTATAACGGCAATACATATTATATCGAAAATGAGGATGCTCTCAATGAACCGACATTCACATCTTGGCTCTTCAACGGTTTGGCAATCGACAATCAGTTGTTGGGAAACAAAGACATAGCCAAACGTATCTTGTTTGAAGAGACACCGGGTGGTATGGATTATATGTCTCCGGCTATTGAGGCTTTGAGCAAAAGCCGGGTAATATACATGACTTATCGCCGTTTCAATTTTTCGGAAGCCGTGGAACATACAGTCGAACCATACGGTCTCAAACAGTCAGGCAGGAGATGGTATCTTGTCGGCAAGATTCAAGGGAATGATTCTCTTACCGTCTTTGCTCTTGACAGGATTGAATCACTTGACATATCCGACACCACATTTGAAACAGATGCCTCAATAAATCTCGACACTTTCTTTGATGAAGTCATCGGAGTAAATGTGGATGATGACTACGATAGCATAAAAGTTGCCATCAGGGTATTTGGTAGACAGCGTGCATACGTTGAGTCACTTCCACTCCATAAATCGCAACGTCTTGTGACGAATACCTCAGAATATTCAGACTACGAACTGATTCTACGACCGGAATACGAATTTCAACGTGAAATATTGCGTCTCGGTCCGGATGTAGAAGTCCTCTCCCCCGATTGGCTCAGGGAAGAAATCAAATGGCTCGCGGAAGAAACTGCAAAGAGATATGCGATTGAAAAATAATCCGGACCTTGATTTAAACGGATTTTAATCATCCTCTGCAACCTTAGTGTAATTCTTTTTGATATGATAAATATATCTTGGTTTCCTCGAAACGAGTTATTGTAGCTTCTCAAGAGAAAATCTATATTGTTGATTGGAATAAAAAATTTATTTTAAGTTCCTGAATGAGAACTCTATAATTAAATTGTTTTGGGAAAGTCTGTGTCCATAGGGATAGCAAATGGTTCAGTATGTTTTAAAACATAACTAAATATAGCAAATTTTTCATAATTTATGGCTAATTGTTCCGTTGTTAGGACATATATACAATCTCCATGGAAGAGTCCTGGGGTTAACCATTTGCAAAATACAATATGCAAACGACTTTTGTTTGATACGGTGAAATCTGGAAAATTGAACCTCGCTCATATTTATTAAAGAGCCTTATGTATCACAAATAAAGGTCGGAAAGTGTATCGTGCCCGTATGGCGCAGACTTTCCTTCATTTATCTTGATACAGGGCAATTCCAGAGCCTCACCGTTAGGACAAGTGGAGATTGTCTGCGTTCTTTTTAACCTTGAACATAATGAAACAATATTATCACATACTCTTTTTTATAATATTGACACTGTTTATAGCAACAGGTTGCGTATCATCTATAAAAGGCACATGGGTGAAATCTGATGGAGATGGAACACGTGTATGGCTTGCTGATGCTGATACAACACTTGCATATCGGTGGGAGGGAGAGGTGTTTGACTCTGTTGCACATGGCAAAGGTATTTTACGCATAATTAGCAACGGTTCAACAATTGAAGAAAAACAGGTAAAAGCCTATTATGGAGCTTTAATAGAAACAGATGTTGTAAGCGTTTCTGACAAAGAGAACTACATTGGCGAGTTAAGCGATGATAAATTCAACGGGTATGGAGTGTATGACAAAAATGGGGAAATCTATATAGGCCATTTCAAAGATAGTAAGCCTCATGGATTTGTTTCATGGTATAAAAACGGTAAGCCTTACTATGTCGGCATGTGGGCTAATGGTAAATTCCACGGAGAGGGTACTCTCTATAAAGAAGATGGCTCAATAAAAAGTGGAGAATGGGATAACGGAAACTTAACTCAGACTCTCGTTGATGTCCAACTGGAGAATGGACATTACAACGGTTATGTCAAGAACAATAAGCCTGATGGTATTGGAAAGATGGAATACGCTGATGGATCATTGTATTCCGGAAAGTGGAAGAATGGCAATTGGCATGGTCTTGGAACCTATATAACAAATAAATCAGACACAGTATCCTCGGTATGGGTAGATGGTTCGCTTGATGGACAGACAATTATTAGCAATAATGGTTTGTCATATAAAGGAGGATATATGGAGGGTTATCCTCATGGTTTATGTGAGATTAAAATACCGAATTACTATTCCTATTTTGGATACATGAGCGATGGGGCGAAATCCGGTTATGGAGAATTGATACTCTCAAATGGAGATAGTTATAAAGGAGATTGGAACGACAATTTATTTGATGGCGTCGGTGTATACATATATGCAAATGAACATGCAAGATATGATGGACAATGGTATAATGGTTTACAAGATGGAATAGGCTATTATCAAAGTCCTCATTTTGCATATCGTGGGGAATGGGAGGAAGGATGGATTAATGGTTACGGTAAAATGGTTTTCTCAAATAAAGACCAGTATGTTGGCAAATTTGTGGAAAACAAATTTTATGGGGAGGGTGCATACCTCTTTTCAAATGGAAATAAATATGATGGGGAATTTGTCGACGGTAAGTTCAACGGACTTGGAACTTTCTATTTTGCAAATGGGGATTCGTATATTGGCGAATTTAAAGAGGGCGAGATATGTGGTGATGGAACTCTAACTATTTATGAAAAAGGGAAACCAATATCAATTACAGCTAACTGGCCGGGAAATAATAAATTCCCTGCTAAAGGTAGTATTCTTTTCTCAAATGGAGATGTATATGAGGGAGAGTTGGTAAACGGTATCCCGACAAGAAATGGAAATTGGACAACCGAAACAGATATTGCGAACAATGAGAGTTGGACTGATAAAGCAAATGATTTTTATAAGAATCACAAAGAAGAATTTGATAAAATATCCACAACCGTTACTTATATAACCGTTGGTGTTGCTGTGGCTGCAACTGTCACTGCAGCAGCAGTGACTATTGCTTCAACGGGAGGCGCTGCTGCTCCTGCAGCTCTCGTTGCGACTAGCAAAGTATTAGGTACTGCGGCAACGGTCATGACATATACGAATACTACTCTATACGCAGGATCAATTGCTGCATCTACAGCGTCTGCAGCTCAGGATTATAGAAATACTGAGGATGAGAGTGAAAAATCTGCAATCTTAAAAAATACTGCATCAAACTTAGCTGTTGATGCGATATTTTTAGTAGCGCCTAAGGTTGCTAAATCCTCTACTACGCGCGCGGCGAAGGTTGCATTGAGCAGAGGAATAAAAACAATTGGCAAAAGGACTGTTATCACAATTTCCAAGAATAAAACTTTTGGAAAAGTCATTACCATTGTAAAAGGGAAAAATGGAGTGCCCGAACAACGATTGGTTAATTCTAACAGAAAAACTGTTAAGAATACCGTGGAAAATGGGAAGCAAAAATTTAAATCGTTGCTATTAGGACAACTAATTAAAAGGACAAAACTCTATAAGAACCTTAAGACAATAATGGCTAAAGGAGCGATTTCCCTAAGCGATAAAGAACTAAAAGCATTATTAGACAACCCCAAATACTTACGTGCCTATATAAGATCTTATACAGGTGACCACAAAAACTTTCAGGAGTTTTTTATAAGGTTAGCTATGGGCAATAAACAACAAGTAAAGGAAATACTCAATAATCCATATATTAGAAAATATATAGACCGAAGTATACGTCAGTCTGGTGATGGCGGCGTACATGAATGGCTGATGACCAAAAATTTCACAAGTTTTCTTACGGACTCAAAATGGGGCGATGATGGTCCATTCTTAGCTTTGGCACTCACAAAATTAGTACAAAGTACAGAACGAGTTATTTTTAAAAATGGTGGTCGCCACCCAAGTTCTATTGCATCAAATAGTTCCGAATCAGCTAAATTCCATCAACGATTAGCGAAAGTAATTGACTCGTGTTCCTCTAAAGAAGAGCTTTTGATTCGTGTAAGAGAATTTGCTAAACGAGAACTTGCGCCAGAGGCATATGAGGAGTTCAATCAAATATTTAAGACAGTATTCATATTAAGCGATAAGTAATGGAAGAATCCCAAAAAACAAAACAGCCTCAAGCTCAAGGTAGCGTTGAGTGTACCAAGTGTCATCAGCAGGTGTCACCTGCAAACGGCCAGCAAAAAAACGCAGGATTCGTGTGCAACGAATGTCTTGCGAAGTCCAAACGCAACAAAATTATTGCTGTATGCGGAATTCTCGCATGCTGTATAGCGGCTGCAATCATATGGTTCTATGCAGCCGATTCTGATAAAAGAACCGCGTCTGGCTTCGATGGCGTTTCCGAGATAAACGACTCTGTTAATGTTGAGATTGATTCAATCAATGTTGAGTTCAATTTAGCAACAGCCACAATAACAAGTGCTCCAGTATCCACTCAAGCACCAGTAAGCAACATTGAAGAGTTCAAGCGTATTGTTTCTCAAAACGTAGATGCGGCAATATCAAGCAAAACGAATAGCCTTAACATCCCAGTTTCTGCCGTTCAGTTCGGATTTAAGTCCGCGGCTCTTACTGCTGATGCATATAATCTGATTCGAGAGATTGTAAGCCTATATAACCAGACATCAAAGGAAAATGGAATCATCGTTGAGGGATATGCCTGCAATATTGGTGAAGATGCTCCCAATGATTACATATCTCAGCAACGTGCAGAAGCTGTGAAAGCTGCATTAGTCGAGAACGGAGTAGATGAAGCTAAAATCACAACTCACTGGTACGGCAAATCCAAAAACTCAGAGTTCAATCTTCCAAAGAATGAAGATAACCGTCGAGTACTAATCAGCATAGAATAATTATCATTGAGGGAGGCTTTTTTCAGTCTCCCTCAACACTAAGGCACACCCAAAATGATTAGTTTTAAGCCCAAACAATTAGAGCTTGAAGGATTGTATTCAGCACTACGTATTCAATATTAAAGGGAATGATTTTCGTTTGATTGTCGTAATCCAATTCAAGCACCAATATGTTTACATTAGATTCATCGGTACTCATTCCGAATACGATAAATTAAAAGATGCTTCACAGGTTTAAAAATAATGATATATATGGAATATATTAAGACTACAATAGAGAATGAAGTTCAGTATGACTGGGCTATGAAGCGAATCGATGAGTTGCTCCCTCTTGTGAATGACGAAACATCTGACGATGATCCTAACAGCATTGAGTTGTATCTCCTTTCAAGACTTGTTCAAGAGTATGAGGATGTACATTATCCGATAGGGGAGCCTTCTCTAATCGATGTACTCAAGTTGAGGATGTATGAGATGGGGCTGTCTCAAGCGGCACTTGCAAAAAAAAATAGGGGTCAGTCCGTCACGTATCTGTGATTTCTTATCCGGCAAAGCAGAGCCGACATTGAAGGTCGGGCGCAGAATCTCTACTGAATTGAAAATCGACCCATCTATCGTTCTTGGTGTATAAATAATTCAACTTTCGCTTGCGAAAGTTGAATTATTTATGATCGTATTTGTGGTGGAGTATGAATAGGGCGGCGGCTCCGATCGCAGCGAAGGGGAGACCGGCAAGGGCAGGGGAGGCAAGTCCAAACCCCTGATGGATTACCAGACCGCCGACAGCCGCCGACATCGCATTCGACACGTTGAAGGCAATCTGTATTCCGGCTCCTCCCAACATCTCTCCACCTTTGGCATATTTGACTATGAGAAATTGCAATGGACCGCCTATGCCGAATAGTCCGGCGGTGGCGAGAAACATCAGCAAGAGTGAAGGGAACTTGTATGGCGAAGCGAAATATAGAAGGGGCATCACCACCAACATCGATGCCGCAAGTATACCGGTCACGAGTGATACTCCATATTTGTCGGCAAGTTTCCCGGCGATGGCGTTGCCAACAACCATCCCGGTACCCGCCAGCATCATAACCCAGATCATCACATCTGTCGGGAAGTGTGTCACCTGCGTCATGATAGGATCTATATAACTCAGCCAGCAATATACACTTGCCTGTCCGAAAAATACGCCGGCATATACCAGCCATGGCTGAGGTTTGCTAAGGAATCTGAACTGTCCTTTTATATTTGATTTCGGGAGAGGGGCAAGGTATGGCACCCACAGTTTGATCAATAGAAATGCGATAAAACCTATCGCGGCTACGCCACCAAACACGATTCTCCAGCTCAACAGATTGCTGACCATGGTAGCGAGGGGGACACCTGCCAGATTTGCCACTGTCATTCCTCCGACCATCACGGCAACGGCTTGCGCACCGCTTCCTTGCTTGGCTAATTTTGAACATACGATCGCCCCTGCTCCAAAATAAGCTCCGTGAGGCAGCCCCGACAGGAAGCGTGAACAAAGAAGCAATCCGTATGAAGAAGATAATGAAGTCAGGAGATTTCCGATAAATATTATGGCGCTCAGAATTAGCATAAGTCTCTTCAAAGGGGAATTACGGAACAACAGAAGCATCGGCGCTCCGACCGCCACCCCTAACGAATATAATGATATGAGATTTCCTGCCTGTACAATAGTGACATCTATACTTTGGGCGACATTCCCGAGGATACCCATCATCCCAAATTCGGCTATGCCGAGTGCGAAAGTACCTACGGCAAGCGCGATCAAACCTTTATTCATAAAACGAGTCCTGTAGAAAAATATAAATATACTATAAAAAACGGGTGCAAAATTACTAAAAATTTCTCATTCAAGGGAAATAAGAAATTAGGTCGGTTCTGAAACTTGAAAAGATGACGAAATCTTGAAAAAGAAAAAATGGGAACAACTTCCTTCTGAGAAATACAACTGTGTCTAATTTTTAGACAATTTTAATTGAATATAATCGAATTTTATAAGTTCTCTTATTTGTTGGGGAATTAACATTTACCTTTGTATCATAAATATATTAAACTTTCACTGATATGAAATTCTTTACATCTGACCTAAGACGAAACCTGACTAAAATTTTATGTCTTACATTAGGGATGGCTATGGGTTTTCTTCTTGTGGCAAAGGTCTATTTTGAACAGACGTTCGATAGTTTCTTCCCTGATTCCGACAGAATATATATGGTTACACAAAGCTCGGAATTTAACGGGGAATATAGTGAGTATGATCAGACTCCTGGTGCGACTGCTCCGGGATTGAAAAGGTATCTGCCACAGGTGGAAGAGGCGACAAGAAGAGTACCTTTTTCATACGGTACGATAACTCTTGAAGATGGACGTAAATTCAGGGTGGACAATGGGGAAATGGCAGACGAACATTTTTTCGATGTCTTTACCACTCCAATTCTTTATGGTGATCCCCATGACGTTCTTCAGATCGAAAAGCAATGCATGATTCCCCGTTCGCTTGCTGAAGCTATCAGTGGAGATGTTTTCGGTCTTCGTTTTACAGGGTTCGGTTTTCCTGACGACTTTATATTTACAATAGGGGGTGTCTACGAAGATTTCCCTATAAATTCCACTATACCGAATGCACTGTATCTCAGTCTTCCTTCAATAGGTTTGTTCTCTCATGACGGACGTGAAAACTGGATGGGCAACGACCGTTACAAAAGCTACGTAAGGCTTAGTAAAGGTACGGATCCTGAAGATATGAAATCCGGAATAAGGAAGATGCTTGAAGACAATATTGATAAAGAGACCCTCGACACATCGAATTATGGCGTGAGCCTTAAGAAACTTGTAGGAGTCTATACATCACAAGGTGTGGTAAAGACAATGACATGGATGCTTACTTTCCTTGCTATCATCATGCTGATGTCGGCAGGATTGAACTATCTGCTGATAGTGATAGGGCAGATGGGACACAGAAGCAAGGAGATGGCGGTGAGAAAATGTTTCGGCACAGGCAATTCCGGCATATTTGGCAGGGTTATGGCGGAAAGCTTGTTTTTCCTTTTGACATCTTTGATTCTTGCAGTCATTTTGATATACGTATTTTCGGATACTTGTAGAGAATTGCTTGGATACACTCCACAACAATTATTCTCCACAAAACGAATCTGGATTGTGGAGGGGATTGTGTTTGTCTTTCTTTTGATAGTCAGCGGAGTAGTCCCTGCATGGCTGTATTGCCGTACCCCCGTGGCAAGCGCATTCCGAAACCGTCTGAACAACAGACGTAGTTGGAAAGTGGCACTACTTGCTTTGCAATTTTTCGCTACGGGATTGTTGATGTGTCTGCTCGTGATTGTCGGTGGTCAATACAATAGAATTGTGAAAACCGATATGGGATTCGACTATAAGAATATAGGTCATCTCTACGTCTGGAACATACCTCAGGAAAATCGTCCGGCGTTGATTGAAGAGTTAAAGAAACTTCCTTTTATTGATGGGGTCTCATCAAACTACTATGCATTTCTTGACGGGAGTTCCGGTAATTATGTCTGGGTGGGTGATGATGTTGATAAGCAGATTAATATTGCCGACAACTATTATGCTAATTCCGACCTGTTTGATGTGATGGGTATTGAATTTATTCAAGGTGAAACCTTCCGTGATGATGCCGATACTGTTGTGAATCAGGTCGTGGTGGAAAAAGAGTTCATCAATGTGTTGAAAAAAATATCCGGCATTGATGAAGATAATATTGTCGGCAGGACATTTAGAATTTCAGAACACCAGACCCCAATGGGTGGGAATGAATATGTGATATGCGGCGTTATAAACGATATAAAACGTGGAGGATTCGAGGTGGAGTATTCAGATAAGCGTGCCGGTGTTTGGTTCCCATCCGCAGTTATCCAGAGTAATTTATATCTGCGTTTCAATGATATGAGTCAGGATAATATAAATAAAGTGCAGGAAATAGTCAACAATGCATATCCTGACGAAGAGATTTACATTGAGCCGTTGAAGAACCGGGTGGAGGCATTGTCTATGCCTGTCAAGAAATTTGCAACATCTGTCTTGATTGCCGGCGTAATGATAATGGTGATAGCATTGATAGGACTCATCGGTTACACCTCAGACGAGGTGCAGCGCAAGGCAAAGGAAATCACGATACGCAAGATCACCGGCACTTCCGCATCAAAGATATTGAAACTGTTTTGCGTCAACACCCTTAAGATTGCATTGCCGTCGTTGCTTGCCGGAGGGGTGGCGGCAATTATCATAGGCAAGAAATGGCTTTCACAATTCTCCGATCAGGAGCCTGTTTCATTGGTTTTATTGACGTTATGTATTGTCTGTCTGATTGTAATATTGCTTTCCGTGGTGATTCTTAACAGTCTCGATATAGCGCGTAGCAATCCTGTGAATCATCTCCGCAGTGAATAGCAATCTAACTGCCGATGTCAATAAAGAAGGGCAGAACCTACATTTTCAGTGGTTTTGCCCTTCTTTAATTGAATGTTAACCTTATAACCATATAACCCTGAGCTTTCGTACGCGAAAGCTGAATCAGGTTAGCGTCGAGATTGGCGAAGCAGTGCCTCCAGATAATAATAGTCGGCATAGTTCAACGGCACATCTATTTCGATATTGCCCGGATGGTGACCTGTGCTGTGGTCAAGAATAAAACCATATTTCTCGCCAGTGGGAATCCTATATAATCTCGTGAGGCTGTCGATGATATTATCGGCATGCTCTCGGTATACAGCTTTTCTGTTCTCATCGGTAAAGTCGCTGAGAAGATAAAGACCGGAGGCGATGATAGCTGCCGACGATGCATCGCGGGGACAATCAGGATTGTCTTGACCTGTGGTCAAATCCGTCACGCGTGGGTCTTTCATGTCCCAATAAGGGATTTTATCCGAAGGCATATTCGGCAAAGACAGAATGAAATCGGCAATTTTCTCACTCATTTCGAGGTAGCGGGGGTTGCCTGTATATTGATAGCATTGTGCATATCCATATAGCCCCCATGCCTGGCCTCGGCTCCAATAGGAATCATCTGAATACCCCTGTGCGGTGCATTTCATTCTCACCTCTCCGGTGGCTGGATCATAGTCAACCACATGATAGGAGGAATTGTCATCCCTGAAATGATTTGCAAGAGTGGTGTTGGCATGTTCCACGGCTATTTTGTGATATATAGAATCTCCTGTGAGTTGTGTTGCCTGGAAAAGCATTTCAAGATTCATCATATTGTCTATGATTACCGGAAATTTCCATACATCCGCGTTATGATCCCACGACCGGATTGATTTTACTTTAGGATTATAGCGGGTGATAAGTGTTTTGGCGCTTTGAAGCACCACATCCTTATACGATTGTTCTCCAGTCAGAGAATAAGCTTTACCGAAACTGTCGTTCATCATAAACCCGAGGTCATGTGTTCCTTTGTGCCATTTGGCATCTTCGATGGGCCATGTCCAGCTGATGGCTGTTTCCCTGAGTTTCGGAAGATTAGTATATTCGTATGCCTGCCATAAGACGCCGGAAAAGAATCCGGAACACCAGTCGTATGCATTCACGAGACTTAAATTTCCGTTGTCATTGATTGTGCGTGGAATCACCAGCCGTTTCGCTGCATTTTTCTCTTTTTTACGTTCCTTATTGGCACATTCCACTGCAAAATCCAGCTGAGGCAACACATGGGTCATGGCGTCATCTATTCCACGTGCCTGAAAGTAAGTCAGATTAAATGGATCAGAGTAATCTAAAACGCGGTTTGCAAAGTATAAATCTTTGTAGTCATTGCGGGAAGGATTAAGAAGGGATGCCCTATACAGGTCTCTCAGAAGTTCCTGCTTCTTGCCCTCCATTCCGGAAATCTGTTGATAGTTCCATTTTTCGGCATTTCTTCCTATATGCCTGGCAAGAAAATCCAATCCTTTCTCTACACTTCTGCCGTCTTCCGACACGATTTCACCCATATCAATTCCTGCATTCGCAGCCATTTCCATTATGTCAAGAAGATGAGTGAGATTATATTGGGAGTATCCGAATGCGAGCGTGCGGGTCAGTTCGTGCGGCTGGCTACCATCAGGATCTATCTGGGTGAATATTCTCTTCAAGGCAACTTCCTTACCGATTTTTTCTGCGATGTCACGTTTACCACTGTATAAAGCGAACGCCATCGCTTGAGCATCGTATGCAGTGGAATGATTGTTTGCCTGCTGGCTTTCTTCAATTCCTTGAGGCGATGTCAGCATCCAGTCGGTCAATTCGGCAAACCATTTTTTCAACGCTTTGGATTTTTTGAGGGGGAAAGCTTTTGAACCTTCCAGAAGACGCACCCCGTCGAGCATCCCTACAAACGAATATGCGTCGAGCACCCCGTAGCATCTCCCTTTACCGTTGTTATGTCCCGGGATCATCTGGGCATACTCCAGATTTGGGTTCATGCGGGTGTTTTTGTCAAGAAACCATACATCGATAAGCTTTGCGGCTTTAACAGCATACTTTTCATCGCCGGTGAAATAATAGGCGAGAGCAAGTGTCTTGATTCTGTCGGCTGTCTTGCCGAGGCGGTCACGGTCAAGTTGGTATATTTCTGGATTTGTAATGCCGTCGCGATTGATATATGGCAACCCGTCAGGTTTGTTTGGATCTCGCCAAAAATAGCGCGCCTGACTCATATAATCATGCAAGTCTCCGCTTGCGGGAACAGCTTTTTTATCCATTACCGACAAGGGTTCGCAACCAAGAAGGGTATCAGCCTTACTTATCAAATGCGACAATGATTTTGAATAAAACGGCTTGTCGGTGTTTTGCTTCACATTTTGCAGGTGTGAAGGATTGAGCACTTGGGCTGATGCGCTGAAAAAAGTGCCTGCCAAACAAAGTGCCAATATGTTTTTATTCATATTTTTCTAATTTTTATAGAGTTTAAGATGGTTTTACCTTTTATTGGTGAAAAGGTAAGCAGAATAGCTCCATCTTTTACAGTAGTAAGATATTTTTTCCGTATCGCAAATTTATTCCCGTTGACAGATGCAGGAGTAAATCTCTCTTCAATGATGTTGTCATTCAGTTTGACAGAGAATGATGAGGAGTTGTCTGTAGAAGTCTGATTGTTGTTGAGCATGTATGCTATTTTTTCATAATTGCCTGTCGGATCTGCAAAACCTAATTCGATTTCATAATCACCTTCAGGCACATCAAAACGATACCCTTCGATATCTTCTGCCATAGATTGATATAGAGGAAGATCATCGGTGCCTGCAATTTCAACAGTTACATTTTTCCTTTATCATATCGCGGCGGTGCATTTCGTCGCTCAGAGCCGGACCTAACGGTTTCATATCCTGATGCCGGCAGATGCCGCGTAGTTTCAGAGGCTCTCCGTTGAGGATGAAACGTCCATTTTCATCAAATCCGAATGTCCGTATGCCGGTATCTACAATTCTGCGGTCAATTATGTTTCCTTTCTTATCAATCAGCTGAGTTTCCACGCGATAGAGGGCGGGGGAATCCGGCGACCATAATTTAGGATTTAAAATATAATCAAATCTATGTGTCACATTGCGTTGTGAGCCGTTATTGATTTTCAAATTCTTGTCAACAGTCTCAAGAAGTTGCCCTTCCGGATTGTAAAGATTTATCCTTACAGTGGCGTCCCGTTTGATTTTATCTTCATTGGCAATCTCTAAATCTACATTGATGACTCCAAGTCCCATTTCCAAAAAGGGGGTTACTTTCACTCCTGATGTTGCGAAGGGTTGCAACGCAAAATGCAACGGGTCGTAATCCTCAAGCCACACGTCACGATATATTCCGCCGAAGAAAGTGAAGTCGCCTGAAACAGGTGGAATGTCATCCCGGTCATTATCTACAGCGATCTCAATAGAGTTTGGCGAGGTGAAGGAGAGGTGAGGTGTGAGGTTATAGATCGATTCCGTATATCCCCCTTCATGATGTCCGGCAGATTTACCATTGATTGTGACTTCGGAGCTTTTGGATGCACCTTCAAGCCGCAGATAAAATTTGCGGACTGAATCTGAAGGCAGAAGATTCAGCTGACGTTTATAAATGAATTTCCCTTTGCAGTAGTCTTTTTTCAGGTAGGCATCCCCGTTCCAGGAATGCGGCAGGTTCACCGGCTCCCAGTTGTCGGCGGAAGTATGCCGGAATATCCATCCGTCGTTAAGAGAGACAGAACGCGCGATGGCGAACAAAGTGCTAAACGCAAGGATTGAAATAAGAATAAATCTTTTCATAACATTAAAAGCTTACTGCAAAGGGAAATTTCGTAACAAATCTTGAGTGTGGTGCACAAGAAGTAAGCGTAGCTCAAAACTCTCAACTCAAAATTCTGACTTATTCAATTGTAAATTTCACTTTAGAGCGGATGTCAGCCGATGAAGCCCCGACAAGAACCTCGAAATCGCCGGGTTCGCATACCCATTCATGTTTGTCGGCATCGAAGAAACTCAGCGCAGGCTCATCCACTTCGAAAGTCACCGTCTTAGTCTCTCCCGGAGCGAGAGCTACTTTTGAGAACCCTTTAAGTTCTTTCACCGGACGGTCTACAGACGATTTGGGATCTGAGATGTAAAGTTCCACGATTTCGCTTCCTGCACGCTTCCCTGTGTTGGTGATAGGGACAGACACAAGGAACTTGTCATTTTTCGTACCTTTCGACCTGTCTATCGTTGCGTTGCCATATTTGAATGTGGTATAGCTCAGACCGTGCCCGAAGGGGAAAGTGGGTTTGAGCTTGTTTTTGTCAATAAAACGGTATCCCACATATATACCTTCATTATAAGGCATGTCGAAAATGTCGTTGCCGAATTTATCTTTTGCCGGAGTCCCGGGATATTCTCCGAGTTTATGGGCGCCACACTGCATAAGGTCGGCATAATAAGTATAAGGAAGCTTACCGCTCGGATTGACATCGCCGCTGAGCACATCCGCGATGGCATTTCCGGTTTCATTGCCGAGATACCATGCCTGAAGAATAGCGGGCACCTTATTAACCCACGGCATAGCCACTCCGGTACCGCTGATATTTACAACCACGATGTTTTTATTTGCCTTCGCGAGAGCCTCGATCAGTTCGTTCTGGCCGTAGGGGAGATCCATGGATAGGCGGTCGGAATCTTCTGCATCATTGTGGTTCGCTTTGTTTAGACCGCCGAAAAACAGGACAATGTCGGCATCTTTGGCGGCGTTGACAGCCGCCTGTGTGAGTTCTTCCACCGTGCGGAAGTCTCTGAGATCCTGATTGGTTTTTACGCCGTTGTATTCTCCAAGGGTGTCACCGACATAACCGCGTTCGTAGACTATGTCGAAATCTTTTCCGAAACGTTTTTTCAATCCCTCAAGAGGAGTGATCTCATAGGCAGCCTTAAGAGAAGAACTGCCGCCACCCACAGTCATCATCTTGATGGCATTTTCTCCGATCACAGCCATTTTCTTTCCTTTTGCAGGGTCAAGAGGAAGTATGTCGCCTTGATTCTTAAGAAGTACGATACCTTCCCCACCGATCTGACGGCATGCCGCCTTATGTTCGTCGCTCACCATCGAGCCCCAGGGACGGTTACGGTTCATTGTGGTGCGGAAAGTAAGACGCAACACTCTTCTTACCTTGTCGTTGAGTTCCTCTTCTGTGAACTTACCTTCCTTGATGCCGTTTAGATATGGATTGGCAAGCCAATAGTTGTCGTATGCGTTGGATACGCCATTGGTCAGTCCGTTTGTCCAGCTCCCGAATTCCATGTCGAGTCCTCCTTTTACGGCTGTCTCGGTGTCATGCACGGCTCCCCAGTCGGAAATGACAGCGCCGTCCCAGTTCCATTCCCCTTTGAGGATATCGTTCATCAAGATAGGGTTGTAGCTGGCATGTTCCCCTCGGAAAAGATTGTAGCCTCCCATGAAACTCCAGGCGCCTCCGTCTAAGGCAGCCGCCTTGAAAGCGGGGAGATATATTTCATAGAGAGTTCGGTCGTCTACTATAGGGTTGGATGTATGGCGGTTGATTTCATTGTTATTGAGGGCAAAATGCTTCACGCAGACTGCCACACCGTTGCTTTGGACACCCTTTACATAGTCTGTCGCCATCTTTCCTGAAAGGTAGGGATCTTCTCCCATATATTCAAAATTCCTGCCACATAGAGGCGTGCGGTAAATATTTATACCGGGGCCGAGAAGGACAGCCTTATTGCGGAAACGAGCCTCCTCCCCGATACTCTTGCCGTACAGTGCAGCCATTTCAGGGTTCCATGTCGCGGCGAGACAAGTGAGCGAGGGGAAAGCAGTACAGGAATCGTTGGTCCATTTAGCTTGTTCCCATTCGTCCCATAGAACTTCCGGACGCACTCCCATTGGACCGTCGGTACACCAAAGTTCGGCAATACCGAGTCTGGGCACCCCGGGAGCGCTGAATTTTGACTGTGCGTGGATAATGTCGATCTTTTCCTGCAATGTCATTCTTGAAAGGGCGTCTTCGACTCTCTCTTCAAGAGGTTTGGAATCATCAAGATAGATTGGGGTCGATGCGGACATAGAGCCGGATCCGCAAAGCACTAATGTTGAAAATAAAACTTTGAGAAGTTTCATGTTATATTTATTGAGTTAGTAGAATGAAATATATTTGCAAATTTAACCAAAAAATCGAAAATATGATGAAGTTGTTAATAAACTTTTTATTTTTCAAGATTTCGTCAGATTCCTGAGGCGATTCCAAACCTTTTAAGAGTAAATTTATAACATATTATGATTCCGTTTCTTGTTTTCGGCTTTTGTCCTTATATTCTTATGTTCTGATTATAATTCAGTGGAGTTGTGTTTAACTAACGACTAAAGACTGATTCACTAATGATTACTTCCTGTTATCCGTTGTCCGATTATACATTGATTAAATAATCATCAATTGAACTCAATTTCCGGTTCCAAAAAACTTATGTTCTTATATTTATAAAAGAATACTGGCTCTAAAGTCATAGAAACGTTCTCTGGTACTCTGGTCTAATCTCTCAGTTCACTGGGACTTTGGTCTTAAAAAGGTGCTCCGGTTTCAAAATTCAAAATTACTCTGTGTTTCTGGTCTAATGGATTGGTAACGTTCCGGTTGGGTATATAAAAAATTAAGTCTCTCTCGTTAAGAGACACTTAATTTTTTCAAATGGCTGATATCCAAATTTATGTAAATAAGAAATTTATAAATATTGTAATTGCAATGCAAATGTTGACAAAATCAAAAACTTCAAGTATTTTACTTCAACAATTTAGAGATAATTTAACCATCTAAGAAAGAATGAAATTTGGTTATGAAAATATTATTTCTTAACTTTGCAAACGGAATGAGTCGCTCTCTTAACGAGAGACACTTATTTTCATCGACTTAAAATAGTCAAAATTCAAGTGAAAATCTTGACTCAAATACTTGCCCCGAACCACTGTTTGCATCTGCTTGCCACAAAAACAGAGGGTCGGGAAGATTTGTGTCTGATTTGAGGAAGGTTTAAAAAATCAGGATGTGTGATATCTCTGAAAATAAGTCAGATACTTCCGTAGATGTCCTTGATTATTTCCAATCGGCTGCCGATACTGTGTCGTCTGCCGCTGCTCCCGCTTATAAAAAGGCGGTGTCATCTCTGAAGACTTTCCTCAAGGCAAGAAACATTGATTTCCTGCCGGTATCTGAAACCACCCTTGCCGACTGGATCGCGTTCATGTATCTGTCCGGTATCTCCTATAAGACATCATCACTTTATCTTAATTCCATAAGCGGTCTCTATAAGAATGCCGTCGGGGATAGTGTGGCTCAACCCACAGATTCTTTCAAAATTATAAAGGCAAAACTCAAAGAAGTGGGAGAGGAGTGTTGGCAGAGAAGTTTGAAAGATACTGATTTCAACCGTTTCGTAAATCTCTGTAAATCGGCGTCACGACTTTCCGGTGATTCTTCGATAGCCGTCGATCTCTTGCTGTACACACTCCTTAACGGTTGCAACCCGATTATGGAGACTGCGATGCTCCGTAAGGATGATGCCGCAGGTGGCGACGAGTGCGAGGCTATAATTTCCAGGCAATCCGATGCTCGCAGGAAATATGTGTTCGACCTGCGTCAGTCGGTGCTCACACCTCGACAGCTCTCGCAGCGTATACAGAAAATGGTGTTAGATCTCTTCAAGGAGCGTAATCTTCCGTATTTCAATACTATTGACGAGACGCTGAGAACCTATTGGGCTTATGCCGCCCTCAAATACGGAATCTCGTCACAGATGGCTGTCTCCTTCCTCGATGTCTCGCCTTCCGGCATCCCCGTGCTGTCGCTCTCTTCCAAAGACAACATCCCGGACCGCAAAAGATTTGCAATGATGCATGCGGTAGGGGAGATGTTCATTCAGAATCCTCTTCGCTGGTATGCCATGCGTTTGCGTCCGCGTGTGAAATACGACGAACTCGACAAGCGGTTTGTCGCACTAAAAGACGAACTCAACCGTCCCGACACTTTCTATCCCTGTGAGGAGATTGCCAAGCGTACCGGCAAGAAACTGAAATTTGAGAAGAAGCCCGTCATTTCCGATATCGTGTTCTTCCGCAGCCGTGTCACGGACATCTTCCCGATGTTCACCAAGATTGGCGACATTGCCTGGTGTTACACAACCCCCGGCAGCAACGGCAGAACCTACGCTGCAATCCCTTCCGATGCGTTCCGTCAGTTTCAGGAAACAATCGGACAGTTCACACCCGAATATGAGGTGGCGAACATCGGTGAACTACAGCCTGAGGAAGATGATAAAGTCGTCGTGATCGGCGGACTCTTCCAAGGACGCGAAGCCGATTTCAAAAGGATCGACAAGACAGCTGACGACAATACCATCTACCGGCTGCAATTCCTTGGTGACAACGGCTTCGAATGGCGCATCGGCGTCGACCGCCGTCTCCTTCGCAAAAAGAAATCCAAGACCATAGTCCCATAGAACAGAGGGGTAAGACCATAGTCCCATAGACCGGGTGAAAGACCAAGCCCCATAGACCGGGTGAAAGACCAAGCCCCATAGAACTTTTTTCAATTGATAATTGATAAAGGAATAATTGATTAATCAATTCAAAATCCAAAATACAACATTCAAAATTCCCCCTTGTACTCTGGTTCTTGGTCATAAAAAAGTACTCTGGATCCTGGTCAAAAACAAGTACTCTGGATCTTGGTCATAAAAAAGTTCTCTGGTTCCTGGTCAAAAACAAGTACTCTGGATCCTGGTCAAAAACAAGTACTCTGGATCCTGGTCAAAAACAAGTACTCTGGATCCTGGTCAAAAACAAGTACTCTGATTCCAGGTCTTTAACTGCTGGTTCTTGGTCGTAAAAGCAAGTTCTTGGTCGTAAATGGAAAATAATGAAGACGGTAGCGGAAATACTTCACGAATTCAATGCGCGTATAAGCGGCGACACCACCGTCGATGTCTACTCACTCTTCCGCGACATCTCCTCTGCGATCAACCGTCCCGGTGGACGAGCCTTGCTCGGCAAACCACTCCAATGGAGCGCAGTCATGCTCGACCGTTGGCACAAAGAATTCCGCAAAGGGGTAAGCGACAGCGCCACAACACTCTACGACACACTCCAGCGTGTCTCCATCCTGATGGAAAGCGACCTCTGGGCGTTCGAGACCCGCAACGAGGCGACCTTCAAAGAAACCCTCTTCCTCAACCACCGCAAATACCTCGATTCAATTCATAATGCTTCACCAATGCATAATGATAAATCAATGCACAATGCTGAGTCTAATTACTCATTACAAATTACAAATTGCTCATTGACCCAGGATTGCTCATTACTAATTACTAATTGCTCATTGGAAAGGGATTATGAATTAACGAAGGCTTTGCAAAGCTTCCTCCTCGCCTCTTCGCCCTATCTCACCTTCGAAGAATACACCACCTACGACACCCAAATCCGCCAGACCCTCTCCGCCCACCGCCCATAGAAGTGAGAGATAGGCCAAGTCCCAAAGAACAAAGGGTATGACCAAGTCCCAAAGATCAGGTTAAAGATCATAGATCCATAGAACGATATCAATTAAAAATTCAAAATTGCTCCAGTTCTATGGGAACCTGGTCGTAAAAGTATTCTGGTTCTTGGTCATAACCCAAAATTCAACATTCAAAATTACTTTGGTTCTCTGGTCAAAAAAACACGGAGACTGAAAAATGACTTCTCTTATTTTGTTATTTAATAAAATAAGACTACTTTTGTAGAAACTAAAAGTAATGACCCAGACAGTATTAAA